>JAHJRI010000130.1 GCA_018830885.1 bacterium
AAGGGCACTTTGATTAATTTAATATACTGAATATATTAAACTTTACGCTTGTGTTGTAACTTCAATTGTTTTACAATTTGGCTTTGATACATTAATAATAACAATTGAATGGGAATGATATGCAATTCGGCTTTTTTGATATCGATGACAAATACAAAAGACTGACAGAATTAGGCGATCCTTTGGTCCAGATTGATAAACTCATCGATTTTACCGTTTGAAGAGATCTTCTTCAAAGCGTTTCCAAAGAAGGACAAACCTTCAAAAAGTAATCCCAAAATGCCGGGAGAAAGCCAATCGCCCCTTCCATTATTATCAAGACAATCTTTCTGAAGCGTTTGTTCAGTCTCTCGAATGAACAGGCTGAATATCAGATTACCGATCGTCACAGTTTCCAGAGGTTCGTCGGTATCGATGCCAACAAGAAAGCTCCTGATTTCATCACTATCTGGGGGTACGAGAACACATTATCCCAGCAGGGATACATCAAGGAGATGTTTGAGCGGTTTGATCAGTTTCTCAATGAACAGGGTTATATCGCAAACCAGGGCGCTATAATCGATGCTACCATTGTTCAGGTCCCCCGACAAAGAAACACGCGTGACGAAAACAAGTTGATAAAGTCCGGGAAAACGCCTCAATCTTTCAAGGCAAATCCCCACAGGTTAGCTCAAAAGGATATTGATGCCCGTTGGACCAAAAAGAACAACATCAGCTATTACGGATACAAGAACCATGTGCTGATAGATGATCAATGCAAGCTCATCCGCGCCTTTGATGTCACCTCAGCCAATGTTCATGATAGCACACCGGCAAACGGGATACTGGCAGGCTCCATAGCGGCTGAACTTTTTGGTGACAGTGCTTATCAGAGCCCGGAAATATCAGGATTATTGAAGCACCTCTGTATAAACGACTTTACATCTGAAAAATCTTATCGAAACAAAAAATTAACAAAGTCTCAGATTGAATCGAATCACCGAAAATCAAAAACCCGGTGCCATGTAGAACATGTATTTGGCTTTATGCAGAATACCATGAAATCAAAGTTCATCCGGACCATCGGTCAGACCAGAGCCAGCTTTCAAATCGGATTGACCAATCTGGTCTACAATATCTGCCGCTATGTCCAATTACAGAAACGCTACTGCTGATATCAGTTCTACAAGCACTAAATGAATATTTCACGCGCTGGAGATGAACGAATCTGCTCTTCCTTCTCAAGAAACCCTGAAAACCTGACGCAGCCGCATCAGTTTATACTAACCCCGACACCTTAAATCTGAAGTCGGGGCCACCATGAACTAAGAGTTACTGAGATTTTTAATAAATCAAGGTGCCCTTAAGTAAATTGGGAGGTACTCGAAACTTCTATTTGAAATCTCTGATTGTAAAATTTGCGGAATAAAATCAGAGTTGGGGGCACGATAGGATCGTCGGCGTCCTATTCAATCTCGGCTGTGATGTAAGTGTTCAAACTGCAGGTGACATTCTCAAAAGAAATGGCATTCCTCCTGCTCCAAATCGGTCACAAGAAATGACCTGGTCAAATTATTCCCTTGCCGGTGCAATCCGCACAATGCGGTTTGACTCGTGCAACCGGATGGCATCCTCAGGGCAGAAACAGGCACAAACCCCGCAGCCGATGCATCGGCCTGGATCCACTTCGGAAACCCCCATTTCGTTCAATGCAATTGCATCGACGTGGCATCGATCCCTGCAGTCCCCGCAGCCGACACATGTCTGGGGACTGACCACTGCCAGAAAATTGGTTGCGTTCACAATGGGGCCAATCTGGTTTTCGATGGAATTTCCGCAGCAGCATTTGCAGCAATTGCAGACGCTGGTTTCATCCTTGTTAACATCGAAATTGGGGTGATAAGCCTTATGTACCAATCCGTCCTTTTCTGCCTGAAGCAGTATTTCGAGAGCTTCTTTCTTGTCGATCATACGCATGAAGCCCTGCTCCGTGGTAAACCGGGCCGATTTCCCAAAAGTGAAGCAGCTTTCACGTATCTCTGTCTGCCTGCACGGCTGCTCGATAATATCCTTGTGCTGCCTGCAAAAACAGTGACCGACGGCAATCTCGTCGAATTTTTCAATTAAACCGGCGACGTGGGTTGTCTGCAGAACTCTATCCACCGTGGCCTCGAGATGCTCATCGATTTCTATGATGGTGGGGTTGCCGGAAAACATGTTCAACCTCATCGGGACTGTGCGATCCACCGGCGGCATGTGTTCCATAAAACCGACAATCTGATCGTAGGATTTCTGCACAACGCCCCTGACCTCGCTGAAAAGCTGCTGAAACAGATCTGCCAGTTCCCTGTTTTCCCTGGAAGGTGTCAGTTTCTGCATAAAGGTATATTCGAAAATCCCGACATTCACAAACGGCAGTAACCGATAAACCATTACGCCACTGCGATTAGGCTGGTTAAAGATCACACCCTTGCCGGCCAGATTGTCGATTTTTTTCAGAATCTCATCTTCAGACAAATGTGTCGTTTCGAGCAGCTGTTCAAGTGTTTGTGATTTTTTCTCTGTAAATCCCAGAATCACCTCGATTTCATTTTCAGAGACAATGCGTTTGACAATCTCTACCAAAGTATTTGTAACCGGAAACGGTGTGCCTCCAGCGGCAACGATTGTTTCGCAGACCTTTCTATATGCAGTTTCCATTTTATCTTTCTCCTTTCCAGTAAGCATTCCTGCCTGTTTCCACTCTCGGCGAAGTCGTGTCTGTCAATCAATCCGGGCGATATATCAATCCAGTTGTGACGACCGAATGTTTCAATTACTGTCTGTATAGTAAATTTTAAGATTGTTGACAATCTAAAAATCGGATTTATGCTTAATTTCGCCGACAGCGCCTGGTAATCTTGAAAATGATACCAACCGAACATCAGCCAGATTTGCTTTGTTTGGCCCTTATTTATCTGTTTTAAATAATTTAATTGGTGCCTATCGCAATCACAAATAGATCATCCATGCGTCGTTGCTTTCCAGGGGCAGTGTGTTGGCTGATGGATCTGTTTCATTACGGCTTTCAACGGAAAACAGTCTAATATTCCTGAAAATATGTGCGAGACAGGATAATCGACCAATGTAATCCGGAAAACAGATGAAAAAGCCGGACACCGTAATATACTCCGCATTCCATATTCATAATTTTAAATACGCTTTAAATTCAGCTTATACCGTGGAATGGGGAAAAAAATCAGGGGGGGGCTTATTATGAAACTAATTTAATTGTTGACAATCTTAAAATAGACATTTATAAAGATGACATGGATATGGATACCTGGCAACCGGTTGTTTTGTCCGGAGCGATCGTTTCAGACATTGGTACCGCCCCGCCGTATTCATTGCCGGCATCATCCGGATGCCTGAATAAAGGAGCAGAGACAATACTCAAAGGAACATTCAAATCGAACAGGCGCATGAATACTGTAAATGAATCCTATCCCCCATCATTGCTTTATCCGGTTTTCGACATGTTAAAAAACGATCCGGAGCGTGAGGCGATGGTTTTTGGCAGACATCGACTCAGTTACGGAGCGATGGCTGCGCATGCTGAAGCGCTTGCGCGCCAGCTGTCGAAGATGGGGGTAAGGCCCGGCCACTTTGTTGCCGTGATGTTGCCGCCCCGTCCTGAAGCTGTGATATCCCTGCTTTCCGTCTGGCTGGCCGGTGCGACCTGGGTTGGAGTTAACCCCCGCTATCACAAAGACGAGCAGCGTCATGTCCTGATTGACAGTGGTGCCCGGGTATTGATTTCGATTACATCTGACGGAAAGCGGGATTATGAGTCCGATCTGGTCGCTCATGAGTCTGAAGCCGGTATTTCCGTTATCCGTGTCGGCAAGTCTTTCTGGTCACAGGATCTTCCCGGCATTTCCGGCGAAGTCGACCTGCTGCCATTCTGGAATGCCAGCCTTGCTGATCACTTGGCAGATATTCCTGCCGCAGTTATTTACACTTC
This sequence comes from bacterium, assembly GCA_018830885.1. GTDB lineage: Bacteria > SAR324 > SAR324 > XYD2-FULL-50-16 > XYD2-FULL-50-16 > JAHJRI01. The sequence continues at coordinate 3,983 of JAHJRI010000130.1, forward strand.
AGGTTCAACCGGGAAACCAAAGGGGGCACTGATTACACACGAAGGACTGGCATACCGGTCCTGGACTCTTTTCAAGGACCGTTTTCCGGTGCCCCATATTCGTCAAATGATGGATTTGCCGGTCAACCACATCGGTGCCATGGCAAGCGGCATCGGGTTGTCGTTTATAGCCGGCGGAATGATGGTCCTGTCCGACCATTTTGATCCCCGGATGACTTTGAGAACCATTGAAACAGAACAGCTGGATATTTTATCAGGCGTCCCCACAATGCTGTCAAAAATCGTCAGCGATCCCCTGTTCGCTGAAACGGACTTTTCTTCGATTCGCTATGTGAACTGGGGGGCCGGTCCCATCAGCGAGAAAATCCTGAATACATTGCTGGAGGTGACAAGTGCCGAGTTCACACAGCAATACGGGATGACCGAAACGAATGGGCCGATCTGCTATACCCCGCCGACACGCAACCCGGATATTCTTCTTAACACCACCGGAAAACCTGATCCTCGTCTGGATCTGCGGATCGCAAATGAGGACGACCAGATGGTTCCGGCCGGTGAAGAGGGGGAAGTCCAGGTTAAAATGCCATGCCCGTTTGCCGGTTACCTGAATAATCCGGAAGCGACAGAAGAGGCATTTACCGCGGATGGTTTTCTGCACACCGGCGACCGGGCTAAAATTCGAGAGGATGGGTATCTGGTCTTTTGCGGTCGCAGCAAGCACATGTATAAGTCCGGTGGTTTCAACGTATATCCGAGAGAAGTGGAAATGGTTCTTGAAGCACATCCGGGCATCAAGTCTGCAGGGGTTATCGGGGTTCAGGACACTACCTGGGGTGAGATCGGGCATGCCTTTCTGGAAGTGCACCAGATGGTGGACCCCGATCAGGTCATGAACTGGTGCCGGCAGCAAATGGCAAACTACAAGGTTCCGAAAAAAATAACAGTCATAGACGCTCTTCCAAGAACAACGGTTGACAAGATCGATTATTCGCTCCTTAAAGAATTGCATGCAAAAATAACATCAACATAATTATCAGTTCACTTTCCCAGATAAGGAGGTATGGACATGGGTACAGGCAACGATACTTTTCAGCAACAACCCGGTTATTTTGAACCGTCAGGGGAGTGGCAGGAGGAATTGGCGGAATTGCAGAAGCGTCGTGAAATAGTCCGGAAAATGGGTGGTTCCGAAGCTGTTGAGAGGTTCTGCGCTTCGGGAAGGCTTCATGCCCGGCAGCGGATAGAGGCGCTGCTGGACCCGGGTACATTCCGGGAATTCGGGCGTATCGCCGGAAAAGGACACTATGATGAACAGGGTCGATTCCTGGATCTCGACCCGACCAATGCCGTCATTGGAACCGGGCGGGTTGAGGGTCGAAAAGTTGCACTGCATGTTGATGATTATACGATTCGTGCCGGATCCTCTGAATCGACAATCGCAGATAAATGGATTTACATTGAACGCATGGCCCATCAGCTGAGAATGCCGTTAATCCGGCTGGTCGATTCGGCCGGGGGAAGCGTCAAGTTGCTCCTGCAACTGGATGGAACCAAGATTCCCGAATATGTGACATGGCCGTCCGAGGCTCTGATGAAAACCGTCCCGGTTGTGGGGGTGGCCCTAGGGGCCTGTGCCGGCCTGGGTGCGATAAAGGTATTGATTTCCCATTTTTCCGTTATGGTGCGTGACCAGTCCCAGGTGATGGCAGCCGGTCCGCACGTGGTTCGCCAGGCATACGCCAGCGAGATCCATAAGAATGACCTGGGTGGGCACAAAGTGCATCGAAAAAGCGCCCTGGTCCATAACGAAGCGGTCAATGAAGAAGATGCCTACCGGCAAGTGCGCCGTTTCCTCAGTTATTTGCCACGAAACATCTATCATCTTCCGCCGATCATTGACTGTGATGACAGCCCTGATCGTGTTGAGGACTGGCTCAAGGACGCCATTCCGCACAACAGACGGAAAATTTTCGATCCCCGCAGGATTCTGGAAGCGGTGCTTGATAAAGGATCGATTTTTGAAATCGGGCGCTACCAGGGAAGATCCACCATTACGGCTCTTGGCCGCCTGATGGGAATTCCAGTTGGCATTGTGGCCAATGATCCCATGTTCCATGGCGGCGCCATGACACCTACATCGGCATACAAGATGGAACGGCATGTCAACATGTGCAGCACATTCGGGCTGCCGGTAGTCAACTTCGTGGATCAGCCAGGCAATGCAACCGGACTGGAAGCGGAATTGCAGGGCACATTGCTTGGAGCTACCCGTGTATCACAGGCCAATGAAATGTGTTGCTCTCCCTGGGTATCCATTATTATGCGGCGCTGTTTTGGGATGGCCGGGGCACTGCATGGGCCGAAATACATGGAAAAACTCAACCACCGCTTCGCCTGGCCATCGGCAAGGTGGGGATCAATACCCATTGAGGGAGGCGTCATGGCAGCTCATAAAAACGAAATTGAACAGGCCCCGGACCCCGATGCCAAACGACTTGAGATCGAGGAGCGTTACGCCCATATAAGCTCTCCCATGCGGACTGCGGAACGTTTTGGTGTTCTTGATGTCATTGATCCGCGGGAAACGAGGGGCATACTTTGCGATTGGATCGAAGACGCATGGGAAGTGGTGAAGGAAGATCGGTACCGTCATGCGACCTGATCGGCAGGAGCAAATGTAATGCGTTTCCGGACAGGCATCCAACAACAGCAAGCTGGAAGGTAAAAAATGCCGTTTAAAAAAGTAATTGTTATCAATCGAGGAGAAATCGCCGCCCGAATTATTAAATCACTGAACGCCATTGGGATACCCTCCGTCGCAATATACTCGGAGGCAGATGCCGGTGCCCCCTATCTGGACGAGGCCGGGGAATCATACCTGGTTGGCGGCCCCCGTGTTCAGGACAGCTACCTGAACCAGGATGCTCTCCTGGCGATTATCAGAAAAACAGGGGCGGACGCGGTTCACCCAGGGTACGGTTTTTTTGCTGAAAATCCTGTCTTTGCATCCCGGATTGAGAGCATGGGGCTCTGTTTTATCGGTCCCTCGGCGAGGTGGATTGAAGACATGAGCTATAAGGATCGTGCCCGGGAACTGATTTCCAGAAATGGTCTGCCGATCATGGCAGGTTCAAGGATCCTGGATGGAACTTCGGCGGATTTAATCGCAGAAGCCCATCGTATCGGATTTCCGGTGCTGGTTAAACCGGTTGCCGGTGGCGGTGGTATTGGCATGTTTGTCGTCCAGGATGATGAAACCCTGCTCGAAAAGGTGGAAACTGCCAGAACACGGGCATCCAGATCGTTTGCGAATGCGGATGTTTACCTGGAAAAATACCTTGAACAGCCGCGCCATATCGAATTCCAGATCCTCGCCGACAAAAGCGGTCAGGTGAGACATTTCTTCGAAAGGGATTGCTCGATACAGCGGCGATACCAGAAACTGATCGAGGAATCACCGGCGCCATTTGTGAACAGAGAGCAGATCAGCGCAGTTGCAGAGAATATCTGCAATGTATTGATTAACATGGGGTATGATAACATTGGCACCATGGAGATGCTGAAGGGGCAGGATGATACTTTCAATTTTCTTGAAATGAATACCCGTTTGCAGGTGGAACATGGGGTAACAGAAGCGGTCACGGGAGTTGATCTGGTGGCTCTGCAAATCTTATCTGCCGCGGGAAGACGATTGAATGAAATACTGCCGGAAACGGTGAGTTGTAAGGGTCATGCCATTGAGGCCAGGGTCTATGCGGAGGATCCTGACCGTTTTTTGCCGTCAATCGGCAGGTTAACCGTTTTTCGCCCTCCCCGGTCTGACGGCATCCGTGTGGATACTGGATTCAAGGAAGGGTTGTCTGTCACCCCCTTTTACGATCCGCTTGTTGCGAAAGTCATAGCACACGGGGAGTCCCGGGATCAGGCAAGAAAATCACTGGTTGATGCATTGAGCCACTTTGATATTGAGGGGATCAAGACCAATATTCCCGCTTTGATCAAGGTTCTCAACCATCAGGATTTCATCGAAGGCAAGGTTCATACCAGGCTTCTTGATCAAATCTAGCGGGCTCAGGGCAGCCTGGCCCATTAAATTACCACCGGTTCGACCGTTTTTCAACGGGTCGAACAGGACAATAACCGATTATACCTATCTGGAGAGTGACATGGCATTGGTAAACGTGGAAACTGAAACAGCAGGAGCCGTCTGGAAAATTAATGTTGCAGTCGGTGATAGAGTGGAGGAAGATCAGGAAATCATGATTCTGGAATCGATGAAAATGGAAATTCCAATACTTTCCACAGACGGGGGTATTGTCAGGGAAATCAAGGTCAAACCGGATGATGTGGTGACAGAGGGAGATATATTACTGGTGCTCGAGACGTAGTGTCGGCACGATTTCAGACTGAAGATGCACGCAGGCGATGATGTCAGCCATATCTTCACGAAAAATCGGGTCGGTTATTTGAATATTTTATTGTTGTCTGTTCGAACAGGGTACCGGAGAGGCGGCACGGCCATTTCGGTGGCATCAGCCCTCACCGTCTGTAAAGCCGGAAACCTCATTGCAGCGGACCTATAACATTCATCCAAGGGAGACGAATGGATATCCTCGTACTAACTGTCAGCCTTGTACTTCTGATCATCCTCGGGGCGCCCATAGCCCTGGCCATGATTATGCTGCCGACTGCCTATATCCTGCTGACGGATGCCGCTCCGCTTCTGACCGTACCGCATCAGATGTATGAGGCCATCGCTAAATTCCCGCTGGTAGCCGTTCCGTTTTTTATCCTGACGGGAGAACTCATGAACAGTTCGTCTGTCACGCAGCGGATTCTCAGGCTCTGCATGGTACTGGTCGGCCGGATGCGGGGAGCACTGGCACAGGTTAATATCGTCGCCAGCCTTTTCTTCGGGGGGATGAACGGATCCGCCGTTGCCGACACTGCCACCATCGGAACCATCCTTATTCCGTCAATGCGCCGTCGCGGTTATTCAACTGCATATGCAGCGGCGGTTACAGCAATCAGCTCAACCATCGGCGGAATCCTGCCGCCGAGTATAGCGATGATCGTTCCATGCCTATCCGGTTATCACAGGCTGTTGGCCTTGAAAAACACAGCCTGCTGGGCTTCTTTGGGCATTAGATAGCCGACCACGTCGGCTGTACCCTTGGCCGCCCGCTATTGTCATTTACAGGGCGATTTACAGCGA
>JAHJRI010000131.1 GCA_018830885.1 bacterium
CAACACAACAGAGTAAAACAGCCGCCCGCCTGATGGGGATTCGCTACAATCGCATCCACATGTTTACCTGGGGGATGTCGTCACTGGTAGGTTCGACGGCCGGTCTCCTGATCGCTCCACTTCTCATGCAACCCTATATGATGTGGGATCCCATGCTGAAGGGATTTGCAGCAGCGGTTCTGGGAGGTATGAATTCCATGCCGGGAGTCGTTTTCGGCGCCTATACGGTTGGTATAATCGAGAATCTTTTTGGCACCTATATATCGATTGAATTCAAATCCATCGTCGCCTTTGTGATCATTGTACTCATCCTCTGTATCAAACCCAGCGGACTGTTCAGTCGACACTATGTCAAAAAGGTCTAAGGATATCACTGAAAAAGACGTGTAACTGCGCAGCATGAGTCCTGCAGAGGGACTCGGAACCTCGGACCGGTATCGGTGGTGAATTGTTACAAGGATATTTTTTTAAAAGAGGATGCGTTTGAGCGGCGACCATCCAGAAGCGGTGGATTGATTTTTTGGACTGAGCCTGTCCTTCTGATTTTAATATCAAAACTACTACCATGGGCTGACTAATGTTTTTCTCGATCAATGACCTATCCATTTCATTCGGCGGCATCCTGGCACTCGATGGTATATCCATTGAAGTGAAGCAGGGGGAGATCTACTCGATTATCGGACCGAACGGTGCCGGCAAGACCACGCTTTTTAACTGCATCAGTGGGATTTATCGAGCCGACAAAGGGCAGATCATGTTTAAGGATCAGGAGATTCAACGCCATAAACCGGATCGTATCGCCAGACTGGGGATTGCCCGGACTTTTCAGAATATTGAACTCTTCAGTGCCATGAACACGATGGAAAACATCATGCTCGGCCGCCATATCTATTTCAGGACCCGGCTGCTGTCAGATATCTTCATGTGGGGCAGTCGATCCAGAAGCGGACGTGAAGAGGTGCATCACCGTCAGAAAGTGGAGGAGATCATCGATTTTCTGGAACTGCAGTCCGCCAGAAACAACCCTGTCGGTGGATTGCCCTATGGAACCCAGAAACTGGTGGAACTCGGCAGAGCACTTGCTCTCGAGCCCACGTTGTTGCTTCTGGACGAGCCGGTGGCGGGGATGAATGCGGAAGAGAAGCAGGACATGATTTTTTGGATTCAGGATATCCGGGACGAACTCGGGGTGACCATCCTGCTGATTGATCATGACATGAGTGTTGTCATGGATATTTCAGACCGGGTTCTTGTTATTAACTTTGGACGAAAGATCGCAGAAGGAACTCCAGATGAGGTTCAACAGCATCCGGAAGTCTTGAAGGCTTATCTAGGGGAGATTGCAAACGTTGAGTAAGCTACTTGAAATAAAGAATATCGAAACCTATTACGATCTCATTTACGCTGTCCGCGGTGTTTCGCTATCGGTTGAAACGGGGACCATTACCACCATCCTGGGGAATAATGGCGCCGGTAAGTCCACAATTCTGAAAACGGTCATGGGTCTGCTGGATGATCAGCCGGATAAGGGAACGATCGAGTTCGACGGACATCGGATTGATGGTAAAGATACCGAAGATATTTTCCGTCTGGGACTCGCATATGTACCGGAAGGAAGGGATATATTCGAGGAAGTCACAGTAAGGGAAAACCTGCTGCTGGGCGCTTATATCAGAAGCGATCGGGAGGGCATCCAGACCGATATCGATCGAATATATCAATATTTTCCCATACTGAGCGATCGTCGAAATCAAAGGGCGGGGTATTTGTCCGGGGGAGAACAACAAATGCTGGCTATTGGTCGCGGTCTGATGAGCCGGCCGAAACTGCTTCTGCTGGACGAGCCGTCTCTGGGGCTCTCACCCATACTGGTCCAGAGTATTTTTGATATCATTCAAACGATCAGGAGTGAAGGTACGACCATATTACTGGTTGAGCAAAATGCCCGTATGGCCCTCAGCATCACAGACACTGCCCTGATACTGGAAAATGGTCGCTTCGTGAAAGAAGGGGCGGCCAGGGATATGATGGAAGACAAGGATGTTCAGGAGTTTTACATGGGTGTGCGGGCACAGCAATCCGCCAAAGGATATCAACGTTATAAAAGAAAAAAGATCTGGAGCTGATTATGACCGAACTAGGCACGGTACCAGTTGTTTTTAAACAGACCGTTGAAAAACATGGTAAACGAATGGCCATGCGCAAGAAAAAGCTTGGGCTCTGGAGCAAGATATCCTGGCAGGAATATTACCAGCAGGTTATGTTTGTCGCAAATGCATTGGTATCTTTGGGGTTTCGCAGGGGGGAATCGGCGTCCATTATCGGGGACAACTGTCATGAATGGGTATTCATCGATATGGGGATACAATGTGCGGGCGGTATGTCCGTCGGTATATACGCCACCAATGCCTGGCCCCAGGTGGAGTATGTTGTCAACAATTCCGATACCAGATTCCTGTTTGTCGAAAACGAAGAGCAACTGGATAAATGGCTGATGTTCAGGGAGCGGTCTCCACAGCTCGAAAAGGTGATCGTCTGGGATCTAAAAGGACTGCGGGACTTTAAAGATCCCATGGTCATCTCCTTTGAAGCGTTCCTTGAAATTGGCAGGACCACCACCTCAAAGCAACCCGGACTTTTTGAAAAAACAACAGCCGCTGTCGAACCGGAAGATGTCGCTATGATTATTTATACGTCCGGAACGACAGGGGATCCAAAGGGGGTTATGTTGACCCACCGCAATATCATCTGGTCCGTCAAGGCGGTCAGCTCTGTTAATCCGTTAAGCGAACATGATGAAGTGCTATCCTACCTGCCCCTGTGTCATGTGTTTGAACGTCTCTATTCCGTGACGGGCAGCCTGGTTTTCGGATACACGGTAAATTTCGTCGAAAGACCGGACACGGTCACGGAAAACATGACCGAAATTTCCCCAACCGTCGCCTACGGTGTCCCCAGGATCTGGGAAAAGTACTACTCCTCTATTGAAATACAGATGTCAAAGGCTACCTGGTTCAAGCGGACGATGTATCACTGGGCCGTCAGCATAGGCCAGAAAAGAGCTTCCCTTGTTGATAAAAATGTAAAGGTCCCCATTTTCTTAACCATCTGTTTCTGGATGGTTTACATTGCCATTTTCAGGAAGCTCAAGGAGCGTATTGGATTTGATCGGACAAGGCAGTGTTCTTCAGGGGGTGCCCCCATCTCACCTGAGCTGCTCTTTTTCTTTCAATCGATGGGTATCAACCTGACAGAGGGATATGGCTTGACCGAGAGTTCCGCTGCAGCGACGTCATCGAGGGTCGGGGCCTGGAAATATGGAACCGTTGGGCAGGTGCTGCCCGGTGTTGAACTGAAAATATCGGACGACGGTGAAATTCTCCTGAAATCGCCAGGGATTTTCAAAGGGTATTACAAAAACCCTGAAGGCTCGGCCA
>JAHJRI010000012.1 GCA_018830885.1 bacterium
ATCTTTTTGATGCGTCACGACACCGACGAATTCAATCGCTGGGAGGCATCCCAGAAATTCATGACCCGGCTGATGCTGCAGGAGATCAGGAAGGTCAAAAAAGCGCCTTCCACAGAGGCATTGAAAACATCCATTCGAGCGAGCATCCGCGAACTGGCGGTTGCTTTTCAACAGATCCTGTCGACGGACAGCCTGGACAAGGCCATTGTGGCACAGATGCTCTCGCTTCCCAGCGAATCCTTCCTGGCTGAGCAACTGGAGACCGTTGATGCAGCCGCGATCCACACGGTTCGCGAAACGGCAAAGGGTGTGCTGGCTGAGATCCTGCGGGAAACGCTGCTTGACGTCTATCATCAAAACCAGGCAAGGGGTCCGTTCAGCGTAGACGCCAAAACCGTGGGTCAACGCAGCCTGAAGAACATGGCCCTGGGCTACCTGACGGCACTGGACGACGATGCCACGCTCCAACTCTGCCAGGAACAGTATGCAAGGGCCAGCAACATGACCGATGAAATGCAGGCGCTGACATTTCTGGCCAATCGGGACTATCCGGGCAGACAACAGGCGCTGGATGCTTTCAGTGAGAAATGGCAGGATGATCCACTGGTCATGAATATCTGGTTTGGCATCGCGGCTGCGTCCAGGCTGACCGATATCAACCAGATCGAAACGCTGCTGACCCACCCGCGGTTTGACATCAACAATCCCAATAAAATCAGGGCGCTCATCGGAACGTTTTGCAGCGTCAATCACATCCAGTTTCACGCGGAAGACGGATCCGGGTACCGGTTTCTGGCGGATCAGATTGTCCGGCTGAACACCGTCAATCCGCAAATCGCTTCACGGTTGCTGACGCCGTTGACACGCTGGCGAAAATTCGACAACCGGCGACAGTCCCTGATGAAGGCCGGGATCAAACGAATTCTCAAAATCTCCGATCTATCGCGAGATGTCTATGAAATCGCCCACAAGAGTTTAAAATAAGAGGAGATTAAAGTTATTCTGGCAGATGCCGCTAAAGAATCAGTTCTGTTTTTCTATCTGATTGGGAAGGGACCATCGTTCCGCTTTTCCTCAAGTTTATTTCCTGTCTGCCGATAGGGGATATAACCGGAAAAGTACAGGTTCGTCCTTCGGAACCCGCCACCTATCAGAATGAATAATCTGGTTATCAATAAACACCCGGAATTGAAAAAGGTGATGTTATGAATGCTATCTTATCTCGTCTTGTTTCCGTTGCATTGGCGGTCAGTTTCTGTATCGTCAGCGTCAACAGCTATTCGCAACCGACGAAAACCGGCGGAAACATGTATACAAAGTGGATTACGCTAGCCCTGGTCGGGAAAAACCAGGCTGAAATCGAGTACTTTTTCCGTAACGAAAAAGATGCCACCATCGATCAGGTCAAGCAGCGCATCCGCCATACCGTGGTCGAAAACCTGCGTCGAGCAGGAATCAACAGGTTGATTGAGGAGAGTTCGGACGCCGATGATCTCAATGTGGTGATCCGGAAAATCATCATCGAAATCCGCTATGCCGGCATGGAACTGGACAAGGACCTGAGACTGTCCATCAAGGAAGAGTTCGGGGTCCAGCTGGAACGATTGTAAACAGCTTGATCCAGAATCCGGAGCCCTGATGATGAGACGGTCGGAGACCGGCACCTACGCCCTGATTCTGGAAGTCGGAGCGCCTTTCAGCGTGGCTGTGGGGAAACTGGGTCTGTTCTGCGGCGAGGCGGGGTGGTATATATACTGCGGCAGCGCTTTCGGGCCTGGGGGCTTGCGGGCAAGAACCGCCCACCATGGCAGGGACAGCCAGCGACCCCACTGGCATATTGACTATCTGAAACCGGTCGCCGGGATCAGCGAGATCTGGTACACCACGGATCCAGTCAGACGTGAACATGACTGGATCCGTTTGCTGCGCACCGATCAACGGATAACCGCTCCACGCATAGGTTTCGGGTCCAGCGACTGTGCCTGTGATACCCACCTGCTCTATTCAGCACAAAAACCCTCTTTTCATGCATTTGTTCGGAAAGCGCACGCGGATTTCCCCGTTCATGGGACGATATCCAGGGTCGGGTCAGTTCCCTTTCCCGGATGATCGACCATCACAGAGACATCACAAAATCGGTGAAAGGTAACTGAAATGTCTGATAGAAGCGTTGCACAATCTGCCAGAGATCATCTGTCAGCGTTGAATGGACCTTTGCGATAATAAAATGGGGAACCCCGCCATAGTAAGCTTCCGCGATGCCACCGGCAATACAGGTGAGGGTATCGCTATCGCCGCCCAGGGAGATGGCATTGCGTACCGCGTCCTCGTATGAACTCGACTCCAGAAAAGCGATGATTGCTTCGGGAACACTGCCCTGGCAGGAGACATCAAAGCGGTATCCGGGGCGGATATTGGCCAATGTCCGTGACAGATCATAGTCAAACCGGTTTTCAATCTCTGTCCGGATCCCTTCCCGGTCAGTACCTGTTCTCGCGAGAAAGACCGCTGCAGCCGTCGCCTGCGCTCCTTTGATCCCTTCCGGATGGTTGTGGGAGATCCGTGCGCTTTGCTCTGACTCTAAAAGCACGCGCTCCAGATCGTCAAAGGCAAATCCGATTGCGCTGACACGCATGGCGGAGCCATTGCCCCAGCTGTTGTATGGTTCGGGATTTTCTGCAAACAGCCAGCGAATAAACGTTCCCCCGTAGCCGGCATGGGGGTATTGTCGTCCCAGCTGCTGAATAGCCGCCAGGTACCCCGTTCCCTCCAGGATGGCCCTGGCAACGGCAATGGTCAGGACCGAATCGTCTGTGAAACAGCACCCCGTTGAAAACAGGGGGAATTCCCGGATCTTGATGGGATTCCGCTCGTAAACAGAACCGATAATATCACCTGCAATCGCACCAATCATAAGCCGTTCTTCTTTTGTCCCAGCAGGTTCGACTATCCAGTCGGTTCAGGGGAGGTGATTCCCGTCACCTGCCAGGTTGGCACATCACCGCTCCGGAGAGGAACCAGTTTGCGGTCATGATAGTCCAGGAGAGGCGGTATCTGCTTCCCAACTCCCTTTTCCAGGATGATGGCGGTTGAATGTCGCGGCAGCCCGTAGAAATCAGCACCAAAAAAGCTGGCGAATGCTTCCAGGCGGTCCAGCCGTCCCACGGATGCAAAGGCTTCGGCATAATGTGACATGGCGAAATCGGCGCTGTAGATGCCCGCCCTTCCGACCGCTGTTTCTTTGTCCCCCCGGGCATGCGGGGCACTGTCCGTTCCGAGGAAAAACCGCGGATTACCGCTGGTTGCGGCCTTAAGCAGCGCCTGGCGATCTGCTTCTGTTTTCACAATGGGCAGGCAGTAATAGTGGGGTTTGATACCCCCCACCAGCAGGTCGTTTCTGGTCAGCAGCAGGTGATGGGGGGTGATCGTGGCCGCAATGTTGTCACGGCCTCCCTCGATAAATTGTACGGCCTCTCTCGTGGAGAGATGCTCCAGGACAATCCGCAGTGCCGGGAAGGCTTTCACCAGTTCTGTCAGGACGGTCTCGACAAAAACCTTTTCGCGATCGAAGATATCGACAGCGGTGTCTGTCACTTCACCGTGGATGGAGAGCGGCAGACCGGTTTCCTGCATCCGTTCAAGCACCGGAATCACCTCCTGCCAGGACCGGACACCTGCATTGGAATGGGTAGTCGCTCCGGCCGGATAGAATTTCATCGCATTTATAAAACCGGATTTCAGGGCCTTGTCAATTTCGGACACCGGAGTCGAAGCTGTCAGGTAGAGCGTCATCAGCGGCTGGAAATCGGATCCCCGGGGCAGGGCCCGGATAATTCTCTCTCTGTATGCGGCTGCATCCGCCACGGTACGTATCGGATCGGGAAGATTCGGCATGACCAGGGCCCGGCCAAAACAGCGGGCCGTGTCTTTAACGACCGCCGCCATATATTCGCCGTCCCTGAGATGCAGGTGCCAGTCGTCCGGTTTTGTCAGGATCAGTGTGTCACTCATATCAACCTGTCGGTTCAATAAAAAAATGGTTCCTGTTCAGCTGATTAACCGGGCGATCCGGTCACCATTCCAGCCGTTACAAAGCGTTTCAGCTAGCATGCCCCGGGGCGGGCACAACGAAACCTTAAAAATAGTGATGCATTCCCGTACCTGTCATCAAGCAGACAATGCCGTTAACTTAAACACCCTTTTCCTGCGAAGCACCAACGGTTCCGGTTTTCAAGAACCTTGGAAGCCAGGGATGGCTTCCAGGAGCTCCAGGAAGGATTCATGCGTTTCTTGAAAATCGGAACCGTTGGTGCGGAACCAGTCGCTGAAGTGAACGACATTGATTCAGCAGAGCTTATTTTCCTCCATGATCTCCGTGTCTCTGTGGTGACGTGTTTCAAAAAATGTTTAATTGTTGTTTGACAATAACAACCCTTTTCAAGAAAATCAAAACAACCGGGTTTTTTGCTCCGGCGACTATTTTTTCAGTGATGATTTTGCCCGGCAGGGCATCTTGGGTATCAAAAGACGGACTATGGCAAAGGGTTTCGAAATTTCGACGCACCAGAGAGAGATATTGGTTGATATCACCCCCCAGGTCCAGGCGATCGTTCAACAGAGCGGTATCAGGGACGGTCTTGTGAATGTTTACGCCCAGGGGGCGACCGCCGCCATCATGATCCAGGAAAACTGGGATGACAGCGTCCAGACCGATGTCATCCAGTTGCTGCAAAAAATCATCCCCCGGGGGGTGTGGCTTCACGATCAGCAGGATGGCAACGGAGACGCACACCTCAAAGCAGGTCTGGTGGGGCCGGGTGAGTCCATCCCCATTATCGACGGGGCCCTGGGGCTCTCCCGCTGGCAGAATATCTTTTTTTGCGAATTCGACGGTCCCAGAAGCAGCAGACGGATCGTTTGCACACTGGTTCGTTCCTGAAGTGCGGGGGAATCATGAAGATACGCGTTTATTCTGCAGGACCAACCCCATCCCTTTCAACCGTTCTGAAGCTGGCACTTCTTATCTGCCTGGGACTGGCAGCAACCGTCAATATCCGGGCCGAGTCCGATCTGACGGCCCGGTTCCACTCCCGATATTACGAAAATATCGCTGATCAGCTCTACCTGACCCGGGAAATCCCCAAAAACATCGAGCTCGCCATTGATTACTACAAAAAGGCGATTGCAGCAGAGCCGGAGCGCCCCGGAATCCACTGGAAGATCACGCGCTGCTACTGGGTACTGGCCACAAAACGGTCGGTCAGCAAAGAAGAGCGCCTCAAGCACTTAAGAGAGGGCATCCGGTTCGGTAAAATTGCCATCAACACCGATACTTCCAACTCAAACGCCTTCCTCTGGCATGCCCTGGTTCATGGGGACAACGCCTTGGTGAAAGGAGTGATGAACACCATTTACATGCGAACCCAGATCCGGGAATGGCTGGAAAAGGCCGTTCAGCTGAATCCTAAGAACGTCAACGCCATCCTGGGTCTGGCGGGCTGGTACTACCATATCCCGGAATTTCTGGGAGGAGACAAGGCAAAAACGTTTCAGCTCATCGAGCAGGCTGAAAAGGTTGATCCCCTCTATACCGCCATCTACATCCAGAAAGCCCAATACCTGATCAGCGAAAAAAAGTATGATCAGGCGGCCGCGGTCCTAAACCACGTATTGCACGTTGAAACCCCGAGACTTAGAAATGACGGGGCGGAAGACAAAGCCACCTCGCAGCAACTGCTTGACATGTTGAAAACAGAAGGGCACCTGACTTCGGATCAGACCCCCTTGACAGGTTCAAGCCCCGGTTAGCGTTTCTGGATCTGCCCGGACCTGTGCCGGTATCGCTAGGTTCATGGGTGCACCAAATATGTGTGGATACCTGTAAGCGGAAAGAGGTTGTTTGTTCAGAAAACCTTGGAAGCCAGGGATGGATTCCAGGAGCGCCAAGGATGGATTCATGCGTTTTTCTGAACAAATAACCTCTTGAAGCCTCTATGATCCCATACCCACATGTTTTTGGTGCACCCAGGTTCATCCGGTGTTTGACAAAGCGGGTGAAACAGATAACCCTGAAAACCGGACATTCGGGTCCGGGAACAGGAAAAAAGCCAGAACACTACACACACAGAAAGGGGGTCCTATGGGGGAACTGTCAGGCAAAAAGGCTGTCGTCACCGGCGCAGGGCGCGGCATCGGGCGCGGAATTGCATTTAAACTGGCCGAAGCCGGTGCTGATCTGGCCATTCTGTTTCGAAAAAAGCCGGAACCCGCAGCGGCACTCAAAACCCAGATCGACCAGATGGGTGGAACATGTCACGTCTATCAATGTGATGTCTCCGACGAGGAAACGGTGAAGCAGACATTCGGTCAAATCAGGGCCGATCTCGGGAACATCGATATTCTCGTCAATAACGCCGGTCTCGCCTCCTGGGGCAATACCATCCATGATACCAGTTCCCTGGAGTGGGACAAGATCCTGAAAACCAATTTATACGGTCCCTATTATTGCATCCGGGAGGCTTTGACAACCATGCGGCCCCAGGGGGGCGGTCAGATCATCAATATTTCATCCTCCATTACCCTCAGTCTGCCAGCCCATGGCGGCCCCTACACCATCGCCAAGGTCGGCCTGGAGGCATTGACCAAAACCATTGCCAAGGAAGAGACGCAATATAACATTCGTATCAATGCCATCGCCCCCGGCCTGGTGGAAACCGATATGGGAAACAGAATGGTGGGGGTGGATGACATGAAAACCCTGTATGACAGCCTGCCCTTCGGCCGCGCCTGTCAGCCGGCTGATATCGCCAATATGGTGTTGTTCCTGTTGTCCGAAGCCGGGAGTTACATCCAGGGAGAGGTCATCTATATCAATGGGGGAGCAACAGGCGTCTGAAAGGGAGCCCGTCAAAGGAACAGGGAAGAATCGCGAAATTGCTTCTGAATCGCCGCGATAGCTGATTCATAATCTTCCCGGTGCACATAGAGCTGGGTGATTTCGATCATTTTTTCCGTTTCCCCCAACAGGGAAGATTTTTCCGCCAGGGGTAAAATGGTGCGGTTGCCAAAGGCCTCATCAATGACCAGAATCGTCTCCTGGTCATTCTTCCGGTTTCGGATCTGTGATGAATACTGGTTCGACGAACAGGAGAGGATTGTTTCGATCCCTTTTTCATCCAGCAGGCTTTTGACCGCATTCAGCTGTGCCAGCTTTTTTACCTCCCCGTCCTGAACCCGAATCAGATTCTTCGCCGGGATGCGATTAAAAATCCTGCCCGACCATTTGCGATCTTTTTTCCGTCTGAACTCCTCCAGCAGCGCCGTTTCCGTCAAGTTCAGAAAACCTTCCAGTGAGCTGTCGATCTCCAGCAGGATCTCGTTTTCCTCAAAGGCTTTTTTCAGATAGTGCCGGTATGCACCCAGGGACTTGTGAAAATAAATCTGGTAGAACATGTGGATCCTCGCCAGCAGAAATATCTCGTACGACGGAACCCCTTCTCCGTCAATCGCCAGCAGGTAACAGTTCAAGTCCTCCTCCACCCAGCAGGAAAAAGAGCTGATCAGTCTCTCAAGGTCGAATTTCCCATAAGGGACCCCGGCATAGTATGAATCCCGCAGGAGATAGTCCATGCGATCCACATCAATCTCTCCGTTGATCAACTGGCACAAAAGCGGATAAATCATGGGATTGCCGGAGGTGTCATTCATCCGTTCCGACGGCTGCCGATTCTTCGAAAGAATCCCGATCACATCCACCGCTTCGTCCATCGAGAGCAGGGATGCGGTATGGGCCAGATGGTAGACCAACAGATGGGAGAAGTCCTCGTGTGTCGCCTGCCCCTCCCGCTTTCCCTTGAGAGGAGCAGGAAAATCCAGGGCGGCAAGATCCGGCAGCAGCGATTCTGCTGCGTGGGAAAAGGGGGGATGTCCCATGTCGTGCAACAGGGCCGAAAATCTCAGGATACGGCGGAAATAGTTCAGTTGCGTTTTGCTGTAGTGATCCGCCAGCGTATGATAGCGATTCTGGGTCAACTGGTCATACACCCGCCCCGCCAGATGCATCACACCCAGTGAATGGGAAAAACGGGTGTGGACTGCGCCCGGGAAAACAAAAGAGGTAAATCCCAGCTGGGAGATATACCGCAGACGTTGGAAATAGGGGCTGTTTATCAGCGCCAGTTCTCTCGGCGTGACAGAAATGGAACCATGAATAGGACAGCGGATGATGGCATTCTTAGGTTTCATCACGAATTACCTTCGTGCCGGATATCCGGTCATGCAGCGGCAGCGGTGATATACTCAAAAAATTCAGAAAAACAATGGGAAGCAACAACAGCAGCAGCAGCTCTCTCAGAACAAGGCTGAAAACACCCTGGAATCCGTTCTGGCGTGTCCGGACCCTCAATGCGAAGACATATTTCCCGAAGCTCCGGCCGTTGCAGACAGCAACAGCAAGATTATACAGGACAAATGCCAGGAGCAGATTCATTGAAAACCCGTCGACCAGCTTTTCAATGACCAGAATCAAAAGTCCTGCCAGCATCAGATCAAATACCCTGGCAGCCAGCCGTCGCGCATAGACCGTTTCTTCCATGGAAATCAAAACCCCCTTGACCGGACCTGGACAGTGGCATCAGGACATAAACTGCCCTGCGATGATGATGCCATCCTGTCCTGCTTTGTGGGCACCTTCACACAACTCCTCAAAACTCTTTTCTTCAGACTGGGTAACCAGGTACATGAGCATCGGCAGGTTCAAACCCGTGATCACTTCGACCTTCCCTTTTTTGACGTAGGGAAAGGCAATATTGCTCGGTGTACCACCGAACAGATCGGTGAGAATGATGACCGGCCGGTCCGGACCCAGCCGGCTGAAGACATCCGCAATAAGCTGGGTGTATTCCGCCTGATCCCGATCAAACTCAAAACAGACAGGAATCGCTTTGACAGGCTGCTCTGTGATCTGTGCGACAGTCTCAACCAGCTTCGCCGCCAGATTCCCATGGGTCATGACCACGATGTCCGTCATTATCTTTTCAAATCCATAAATGGGTTTCACGCCGGTAAAAGACCGGCACTACTCTGACGGATCCTCTTTCTGTTGAATATATTCGAGTACCTCTTTCGAGGTGTTCAATTCCAGAAGATCCGCCCTGATCTTGTCATCCCTGACCAAACGAACGATTTTCGCACTCACCTTGAGATGTTCGGAGCCGGCATTCTCAGGTGCGACAAGCAGGAAGAAAAAATGGGCCGGTTTCTGGTCCAGTGAATCAAATTCTACTCCTGCCCGGGATATCCCAATCACCACATGAACCCTGTCGACCTCAGCGCTTTTACAATGGGGAATTGCAATTCCGGAGCCGATCCCGGTTGTCTTCAGTCTTTCCCTGTCCTCCAGTGTTTTCACGATTTGCGGACCGTTCAGAGTAGTGATGGAATGGGTCAATATCTCCACCAGCTTCGATAGGATGTCGGTCTTGCTGTCCCCGGTGATGTCCAGTAAAATACCGGATTCATCAAGATAATCAGATAGCTTCATTGTTTATTACCATTATGCCTGTCACACTACAAAATAAATTACTGTAATCCCTATTTCAGATCAAACCGGAACAAACAGTCACCCGGGTATGACCTGATAAAACCGATATCTTTACTCTTCCAGTCACTGTTCAGCACATTTAGCGATTATTCAGCGACGAGACCGGTATGTGATTGAACGGATTGGTCGCGGAAGACGTCCATGAATACGTTCAATTACATTCAGGTTTCGGCGCTTTAGCGGAATCTGCCGAATAGTTACCTTTTCTAATTGATATTTATAAATATTACATCCATTCCCGGTCGTCAATCGGAAAGCGGAAAGTGTCCCTCAATTCGATTCCAGGGCCAGTGACTCGGGATACAGGCCTTTTTCAATTCGATCCCGGATACCCTGAACCACGGCTGCTTTATCCTCGATGTAAGTGACGCCCAACCATTTTTCACTGGTTGCCAGCAGTTTGACATTCGCCAGCTTGTCCTTGATGGCCTCATCCACCGGGCGGGTAATATAGTATTCCGCGTCAGGATTGTTGACATTCTCCCGGATAAACCGCTTGAAACCCTGTTCAATGAATTCAAACATCCGGGGGGTAAACCCCCAGAAATTCATGGAGACAATCGCGTCCGGGTCAAGGGACTGGTCCGAGCGCTCTTCCCTGTAATGGATCCGGTCTCCAGTCTTTGTGATTTTTGTCAATTCCTTGATGTCGGTTAAAAATCCGTTTTGGGAACCACACAGACCCCGGGAGACATAACCATGTTCGGAGAGTGTATTGGCAACCTGGTACCCCATCAGGAAGAAATTACTGGATTGCGGGTCGAGTTGTTGAAGTTCGTCGGCCATGGTCTGAAATGCACCCTGCCCGTAAAAGTCATCGGCGTTAATCACAGCAAATGGCTGGAATATTTCTTTCCGGGCGCTCAAGACCGCATGCCCGGTTCCCCACGGCTTTTCCCTGTTAACTGGAGAAGGCAGTCCGGCAGGCAGATCATGGATATCCTGAAACGCGTAACCGATTTCGATTTTGGACCTGAATTTCGGAACAATACGGGTTTCAAAGAGATCCAGATGCTCCCGCTGAATCACGAAAACCACTTTTCGAAACCCGCTTCTGATCGCATCAAAGATGGAATAGTCCAAAATGGTTTCACCGTTCGGACCATACCCATCCAGCTGTTTCAACCCACCGTATCGACTCCCTGCGCCCGCTGCCAGGATTAGAAGTACCGGACTGTTTTTATTCATTTTGTCAGTTATATTCAATCATTCAATCCGAAAAGCACCCCATCCCGGTATCGGTTCTGGATCATCAGTTGCACGTTCCGATCGAGTTCTGACTGCAGATTCTGCCGTCTACCCAGACTGCGCCACTGAGATCGGCATTGGTCAGGTTTGCATTATCAATCCTGGCGCCTTTCAGTTCTGCACTGATCAGCTTCGCATTGGTGAGGTTGGCCCCGGTAAGGTCGGTATTTCTTAGAAACGTACCGGTCAGATTCGCACCGGCCAAATTTGCCCCCCTCAGGTTGGTGTTATTGAGTTTAAACCAGACCAGCGAGCGGTTTTTCAGATTGGCGTACATCAGGCTGCAATTGAGGCAACCCTTGCTGTTGATCAGGGTGACTAGGGTTTCCGTCCGGCAGATGCCGACAGACCCTTCCTGACATATCTGACCATCCGGCCAGGTGGATCCCGTCAGATTGGAACCGCTCAGATCCGCGTCCGTCAGATCTGCATTCTCGAAACTGCATTGGGTCAGGTCAGAATTCACAATGGCACTCCTGACGAGACGCGCCTGTCGAAAAGAGGATTCCGTTATTTTGGCATCGCTGATACGGGCCTCTGTCAGATCCGCCGCCGTAAAATCAGCTCGAAACAGATCCGCCTTTGGAAGCTGGACCTTTTTCAGGTCACTGCCTCTGAAATATCCATAGGGCAGACTGCAGTTGTCACAGCGCTTTAAATCAAGCGCCTTCCTGACATTGGGTGTGATACAGAATCCAACGGACTGCTGCTGACAACGCTGACCGTTGATCCAGACAGCCCCGGAAAAATCGGCATTGGCAAACTGCACGTTTTTGAACTGGACCTTGTTCAGGTTGGCATTGGTAAATAGCACATTTCTCAGGTCGACATCGGTCAGGACAATTTTGGACAGGTTCGCTCCCACAAAGGCTGTGCTTCCGAATTTTGTCTGCTCAATTCGGGCTTCCGTCAGATCCGCAAAACTGAGATTGGCGTTTCTGAGATTGGTATCTGTAAAATCCGCCGCCATCAGCTTTGTACGGCTGAGATCAGAATTCCCCAGGTCGGCCCCGGCAAAAATCGCTCCAGACAGATCGCTGCCGGAGAAATCGGTCTTCGTTAGCTCAGACCCGGAGAAATTGGACCCCTTAAAGTTACTGTCCTTTAAATTGGTATCTTTGATGACCGCTTTCTGAAAATTCTCGTTGGGCAGGTGCATCTGGTTGAGAATACACCCGGTGCAGTTCCTTTTCTGAATCAGGCTGTCGTAGGCCGCTGTCTTGCACATGCCCAGGGATCCTTTTTTACACACCTCACCGGTCGGCCAGATGGCACCGGACAGGTTGGCATTGGTAAAGACGGCACCGGCAACATCCGAACCTGTCAGATTGACCCTCTCAAGATTCGCTCCGGTAAAATTTACCTCACTCAGATCCGAGTTGATCAGGGTCGATCCCGACATGTCGGTGCCTTCCAGGTTCGACTCTTTTAACAGCGCCCCGACCAGAAAGATATCCTTCAGCAGGAAAAAAGGCAGCTGACACTTCAGACAGGTTTTCGTGTTTTTAACAATCGTCTGATTGTCTGTCAGGCATTTTCCAAATGACCCCTGTTTGCACGGCTCGCCATTGACCCAGATCGCATCTTCGAAAAACGCTTTTTCATAGGTAACCCCATGCAGGTTGGCACCGGTCAGGTCGGCACCGCTGAAATTGGCCTGGTCCAGATTGGATTTTTGGAGATCAGCACGGGTTAAATCGACATCCTTTAGATCGGCGCCTTTTAGATCGCATCCCCGGCATATTTTCGTCTGCTTGAGTGTTTCCAGATCCTTTCGGGCATATCCGGAAACATTCTGCAGCATGACACCCAGATAGCCGCAAATCAGCAAAAATAAGATTCTCTTCATCGTCAACCAAGATTCGATTCAGTGTTGTTTGACTGTTGATTACTCAACTTTAGCCATGATGGAGATAAAAACCAACCTAAATCTTGAAAATCGGATCCCGGTTGATGACCTCATTCTCCCTCGATTTTGATCATTTCCCGCCATTTTTGCTCTGGCAGAAAGTATTACCTTATTATTTCAGAATATTATGCATACTGGACTTCGGGCTGTGCAAGTGCTATGGTTAAAGATTATACAGACGGACCTCATGCTCTAATTGAAAAAATTCAATGCATTCGTCAGATGATTTGAGTCGCAGGTCGTCTTTTTAAAACAGCCGACATCCCTGCCCGGCAGCAAGGAAGGGGTTGATCGCTCCCCGGGAGTGACCACAGGTCAATCTATCCGTCAGAAGTATGCTTATATGCTTACTATTCGCTATCCTTTCCAGGATCAGGAAATCGAGATGATCAGGGACCTGTTGATCAATCACGGCACCATGGTTTTTCCAACCGAAACGTTTTATGCCCTCGGTTGCCTGGCCAGATCCTCTGAGGCGGTTGAAAAGATCTATTCCCTGAAGCAGCGGGCCAGAGAAGCGCCGCTGCTGGTGCTGATTGACAGCTGGGAAATGCTGGAACGATACGCAGACGACCTCACCCCGGTTAAGAAAACCATCTTGAAGCAATACTGGCCGGGTGCTCTGACGGCTGTATTGAAGCGCAAGGGTGATCTGGCGGCAGCATTGAATCATCCAGATGAAACCCTTGGATTCAGGATGACATCCTCCAGCATCGCCCGCCAGCTGGTGGGTATCGTCGATACCCCTCTGGTGGGGACCAGTGCCAACATCTCGGCTGGAGAAAGTGTCGCCTGTTTTCAACAGACACATCGGATTTTTGGTGACCGTGTCGACCTCTATATCGATGGCGGAGATACTCCCGGGGGCTTGCCGTCAACGGTCGTGGACATGACGGATGAGAAACACGTTCGCGTGTTGAGAGACGGGTCCACGGTGTTCAATCCAATCATCAGCTGAATTTCTGCAACCACCGCACGCCAAAAATCGCGGTGGACAGATCCTGTCGCACTCCAGTTTAGGTATGACAATTGAATGGGATATACCGTTACTCGCGAGGAACCCTGAATAACCCTAACAGGCAGAATAAACGTGGCCCGGGAAGGCTGCGGAATGAATCATGAAAAAAAAGAAAAAAGTTGATTTCAAGGAAATCGGGCTGGATATCGGTCTGATCCTGGCAAAACAGTTTTTCAACACGGAATACCTTCATTATGGATATTGGACCGATGGTCTGACGGTTGAAACCGCCAATGTAGCCAAGGCCCAGGAAAACTACGCCAATTTTATTGTCTCCCACATTCCCGAATCAACAAAAACGATCCTGGATGTCGGCTGTGGCGCCGGCAAATTCGCGGAAAAACTGTTGGACCTGGGATATACAGTTGACTGCGTCTCTCCCAGCCCGAACCTGACACGCCATGTTCGGAAATTTGTCGGTGATCGCTCTGAAATATTTGAGTGCGGGTATGAAGCACTGGAAACGGACAAGCGCTACGACATGATCCTGTTCAGTGAGAGCTTCCAATATATCCCTTTGTCGGATTCATTCTCCCAGAATATGCGGTTTCTCAATAAAGGCGGCCATATTCTAATCTGTGATTTCTTTCGCAGGGACGTGGATGGAACCAGTCCCATCGGTGGCGGGCATGATTTGAAAAAATTCTACAGCACCGTTGCGGACCATCCGCTCAAGCAGCTGGAAGACATTGATATCACCCGTCAGACAGCCCCCAGCATCGATATTGTGGATGATTTTCTTCACAACGCCATTCACCCGATTTATGACCTGATCTTTTATGTGTTGGACACCAATTACCCCCGGATTTCCAGGCTCATCCGCTGGAAGTATAAAAAAAGGTTGCAGAAAATAGAATACAAATACCTGCAGCGTCAAACAAACGGTGAAAGCTTCGCAAAATTCAAATCTTACCATTTGCTGCTGTATCAGCTGGATGATAAGTGATTTCTAAATTGACCTTTGGCCCGGAAACCGGTTTTTATGTCGGGGGATGGAATTAAACAGGCAGTAACGGATCCATGAATATTTTTTCACGAATTTTAAAACTGGTACTGAAGTATAAGCTTCAACTTGCCATTGGTACGATCTCCATGCTGGCATTCGCCCTGTTGAATGTCGCTCCCGCCTGGTATGTCAAGAACGTAATCGATTCGCTCAGTTCAGGGAAAGTCTGGCCCCTGAGCCGCTTCATCCTGGTCGGTCTGGCCGTCATCCTGCTGTTTGCCTTGAAAGGACTTGCTTTTTTCGGGCAGAATTTCGTCATGGGGTCGCTGGGTCAGAAAATCGTCCGAGAACTGAGAAACACGCTTTTTAAAAGGGTGGTCCTGCTGCCAATCTCTTTTTTCAACAAACAGTCAACAGGAGAGCTGACTTCCCGTTTTACCATTGATGTCACAACCCTCAACGAAGCCATCATTACCGGCATCATCGCCCCCCTGAGAGATATTCCCCAGGTCATCTTCCTCGTAGGGATTCTTGTCTACCGCAGCTGGAAACTGTCCCTGCTGGCCCTGTTTATTCTGCCGCCAGCCGCCTGGCTCATTTCGAAATTTGGACAGCAGAACCAGAAGGTGACCACCAAGCGGCTGGATAAATTCGGGGATCTTTCCAGCCTGCTGAACGAGACCATCACCGGTATTCGCGTTGTCAAGGCCTTCAACATGGAGTCCTATGAGACCGAGCGATTTGAAAAGGAGAACTACAGCCTTTACAGATCCTTTCTCAATTCCATCCGCATCGGCTCCTATTCCTACCCGACGCTTGAACTGATCGGGGCCATCTGCGGTGCCGCCATACTGACCTATGGGGGCTACCTGATCATACACCACGATCTCACCGGGGGTGACTTTGCCTCTTTCATTCTCTCTTTCTTCATGCTGAATGATCCCATCAAAAAAATGAACAACATCACCCTGAAACTGCAGGAAGGGTATGCTGCCGCCATTCGCATCTTCGGCATGATCGACCGGGAGGCAGAGATCAAGGACGCTCCCAGTGCCATCACACTACCACCGATTCAAAAGGAGATCCGGGTTCAAATCAACCGTTTCAGCTATGACAGTGATGATCCGGTGTTGAACAAGATCGATTTGACGATGCAGGCGGGGACCATCACCGCCCTGGTGGGCTCCAGCGGCAGTGGAAAAACGACGCTCTCCAATCTGATTCCGCGCTTTTATGATCTGCGGCCCGAAGAGGGGGATATCTGGATCGATGGTCATAACCTGCGCGATGTCTCCCTTTATTCGCTGCGGGAGCAGATCGCCATCGTCACCCAGGAGATCGTGCTCTTTAATGATACGATTGCCAATAATATCTCCTACGGTGACATCCACTGTTCCCGGGAAAAGATCATTGAAACCGCAAAGATCGGATACGCCCACGGCTTCATTTCCGAACTGCCGGACGGATATGAACAGATTATCGGGGAACAGGGGGTGCGTCTCTCGGGTGGGCAGCGACAAAGAATCGCCATCTGCAGGGCGTTGATCAAAAACGCCCCGATCCTGATTCTGGATGAAGCCACCAGTGCGCTGGATACAGAGTCAGAAAAAGAGGTCCAGGCGGCCATTGAAAACCTGATGAAAAACCGGACGACCCTGGTAATTGCCCACCGACTGTCCACGATTCAACATGCGGATATTATCCACGTTCTCAAGCGGGGCCGGATCGTCGAATCTGGAACCCACCAGGAGCTGCTGGATCACAACGGGGAATACTGCAAGCTCTACAACATGCAGTTTCAGTAGGACAGGCCCTTACCGCGACAGGACCCTTTCCATAAAATCATCCCAGTGTTCCACCCGGATCCAGCCCTCATCCCTGATGCCAAGATTGTGTGGTCGGCTCATCAGGTATACCTCACTGTCACTGAAGGCGGTCTTGACATCCCTGCAGTTTGCGGGGTGATCGTCCAGAAACACAATTCGCTCACCATTGTAGTGCAGTTTTTCAATGGCCGCCGATTTCGAAGGATAGCTTTCATCACCGAAGTTGAAATGCCCTGCCAGAGTCAGCTCCCTGTAAACGAGCTGATGCAGATCCAGGTTTTTCTTGCGGTTGTTGTACTGGGAGACCGGCAGGTTGGTGATCAGGTAGACAGCATACTGTTTTGAAAGTCGGTTGAAGCTCTCCGCCTCGATCAGGAGATCCAGGCGGGCAAATCGATCTGAATCGACAAAACTGCCCCAGACTTCAACAATATCGAGATCCTTAAACTCGTTGGCCATTTCCCAGCTCTGGGGGACATAGTCAGCAGGCAGATCGGGCAGGTACTGATCGCGCACAAAATCAATAAATGACGTTTCAAAGTCTAGAATAACACCATCAACATCCAGAAAAAATTCCATAAGACAAACATGTAAGAATAACCATTGTTAAAAAACCAATCCCCGGACCGGGTGCGTGACACCGCAGTCCAAGTTGTACCTGCATCAGAGCAGAGGTACATGTCAATTTAACCGTCGAAACGATCAGGTAAACAGGGATTCGAGAATGAGGGGTCGATTCAATATTTTTTCTATCTTATCAGTCAGGTAAAAACAAGTCCGGGATATTGACTTGAAAACCCAATTCGACTAATTTAAAAACGAAGCTGCCGGATTCTCTTGGTGCATTCGTTTTTCCTTTATTTGCTTTTCCAAACAGAAATTCTGTGTTAGCCATTGAGTCAGATCGATAACACTGACAGTCCACACCATTTGTTAACATCCACATCAATATTGCATGAAAGGATCAGAAGAAGCAAACTCCTATACCATTGACATCAATAAAAAAAAATATACTTTTTATTGTACGGACGGAGAACAGCACGTTCTGAAACTGCAGAAAAAACTGACGGAAATCATCGATACACTGGCCGTCCAAGAGCCTGGTCATATTCTGTCAAATTACGCCATGAAAATTGCGTTGCTCCTGGCCGATGAAATTGTCCGGGAGGAAACCTGCCGCCTGAAACAGGAAAAAGAGGTCGATGAAACAATAAGACCAATGATCTATGAACTGGATACCGTCCTGGGTGGCGAATCATGATTTTTTAGTGGACAGGAACGCAGAATTATAGGTAAAATAAACGCATACAAAGACAGTCAATTCTGCCCTGTTCGTGATTTCAGGTACATTGAGCCGTAAACATAAAAAAGGGATCGGTCACTGTTAACGGTGTGCAAGCCCATGCACTAATGGGAAGCCTAAAGTTATTAATTACTTTTCCCACCTGGTTCGCCAGGTTCAATAAACCCCTGGAACACGGCAGGGCGGTTTCTCGCCTCCCGCAAGCCTCTCCCGGACCTACTGATAAAGATCAATCAGCCGATCTGCAGCCGCTTTTTTCATCCGTCTCTTTTTGGCATCCTCTTTTTCTGTTTTTTCCGTTTCGCTCAACTCACTGACAGTCGACAGTTTTTTAATCGATTTTTCCTTCTCAACCAGATTCAGAATCTGGGCCCCATTGGCAGCTGCCGCATTCTGATGCCCTTCGTTCAATCGGTTTAAAAGCGATGACTGTGAGATGACGATCTGTAAATTATGTATCTCGCCCATTTGCTTTCCAGTTAAAATTGACGTTCTTTTTCATGAAGAACGGTTCCGGGCATCTCTCCGCATACAGAAGACCGTGTTTTCCGTTTTTATTCTACACCATTTTTCTGAAATGAGAAACCCGGATTCCCTGAGGTCTTGGGAGCCAGGCCACTGCGCATCCCTGCATTTCGCGCAGGACCTCTGTGATGCGGGAAGACCCCCGTGCAGAACCAATTAAAGGTTGGCCCGAATTCAAAGATCTGGATATAATGGACATTTATCGACCAGCACCTCAATGATCCACCGTTCACACTCCTTCAGGGTCCCAGCAAGATGAATCAATTCCAGTCACTGATTGACAGGTTTGCCAACCGTCGCCCGGTTATCAATATCGTTCTGGATGGATACGGGATTGGCAAAAACGACCATACCAATGCCATTTTTCAGGCTTCCACGCCCTTTGTGGACCAGTTGAGGAAAAATTATGCCAGCACGACACTTCTGACACACGGCAGGCATGTGGGACTCCCCGGTGAAAATGACCTCGGCGGTTCTGAAGTCGGTCATCTCACCATGGGAGCCGGAAAAATCATCTCCCAGGGCCCCAAGCTGATTACCGAGGCGATTGCCGACGGCTCTTTTTTTCAGATGCCGGTTCTTCAGGCTGCCCTGACCCAGGCCCGATCCCATGCGCTGCATCTGATCGGGTTGCTGTCGGACGGGAATATTCACAGCCATCTCGACCATTTTATCGCCGTGATTGAAGAAGCGGCCCGGCAGCAAGTCCCACGATGCTATATCCATGCCCTGCTGGATGGCAGGGATGTTGGCATCCAGAGCGCAGACCAGTATGTTGAGCAACTCGAAAAACTGTTCGCCGGAATCCGGCAGGCTCACCCGGACTGGCAATACAGCTTTGCTTCCGGTGGCGGAAGGGAAATGATCACCATGGACCGTGACCGGAACTGGAAAAAGGTAAAAAAAGGATGGGACACCCACGTGGAGGGAAAATCCGGTAACAACTTCCCGACTGCGTCAGCGGCCATTGCCCATTTCAGGGCAAAGAATCCAGACCTGATCGACCAGGACTGCCCCCCTTTCAACATCAGTGCTGAAAATGGTGCCGTCCCCACCATCAGGGATGGGGATGCCGTTATCTTCATGAATTTCCGGGCGGACCGGGCAATCGAGCTGACACGGGCCTTTACCGAAAAAAACTTCAGTGAATTTGTCACTTCCCGACGACCCGATGTCTATTTTGCCGGTATGATGGTTTATGATGAAGACACCGACATGCCGGAAAACCGGATCATGGTTGGCGCCTCGGTTCCCGATCCATTCGGGAAAAGAATCCTGGAACTTGGACTCAACCAGTTTCGGCTGGCGGAGACGCAGAAATATGCCCACGTTACTTTTTTTTACAACGGCGGTTATCGAAATCCACTGGACCCCAAAAAGGAGATCTACCACCTGATCGAATCGGACAAGATCGACTCCTTCGCCCTGGCACCTGAAATGAAGGCATTTGAAATTGCCGCGCAGGCAGTCCAGTTTATTCAATCCGGACGGTTTGATTTTGGTCTGATCAATTTCGCCAACACGGACATGGTGGGACATACGGGTGACATGCAGGCTGCCATCATCGCTGCCCAGACGGTTGACCGGGCTGTCGCTCAGATATGCGAGGCCATTGAGGCGGTCAACGGACTGGCCATTGTCACAGCAGACCACGGTAATGCGGATGAAATGCTGGTGTTCAACAAAAAAACAGGTCTGGAGGAGATCAGCACCAAACACTCCATCAATCCGGTTCCCCTTGTCATTTTTGACCCCGGTTACCATGGGCAGTACGGGTTAAAAACACTTGGCAACCAGACAGAGTTGAACCTGTCGATGATTGCCGCCACAAACTATCTCCTGTTGGGAAGACCGGTGCCACCAGACATCCAGGATCCGTTGTTCCGGGTTTAAACACCCGGTGTGATTTACTGCTTGCATCGATCCGAAAGACCCGGTCCGCTTTTGCCAGGGACCGGGTCACTCGTATTTACCCCTTGTAATGTTCGGTTACTGTTTCTATAATCGACCTGTATTACCAGGCAGGGAATAACCCCGTCTTCCATCAATATATCCGATGATCCCATCGTCCATTTTGATCCAATCAGGCACCCTATGAAGACCCTATCGCTCAAAGAGATTGCAGACGCCCTGAATGCCAACCTGCTGGGAAACCCGGATGAAATGATCACCGGGATCAACGGCATCCTGGAAGCCGACAAGGGGGATATCACATTTCTGGCCAACCCCAAATACAAAGACCACCTTCCCCTGTGTAGAGCTTCTGCTGTTATGGTCAGCAGGGATGTGACATCCGAGGGGATCAACCTCCTGCAGGTCGACAATCCCAGACTGGACTATGCCAGAGTCATTAACCTGATGTTTCCGCCCAAAACAGAAAGCGGGTCGATCTCAGAAAAAGCCTTTATCGCCGCAACCGCTCAAATCGGCGAGAATTGTTCCATCTATCCCAATGTCTATATCGGTGAACATACAACGGTGGGGAAAAACACGGTGATCTACCCCGGGGTAACGATCGGCGATGACGTAACCATTGGGGACGATTGTTTTTTTTACGCCAACGTGGCCGTGAATCGCGGCTGCCGCATCGGAAACCGGGTCATTTTCAACGCCGGATGTGTCATCGGCAGTGAAGGATTTGGTTTTGAACGGGAAAAAGACGGAGACCCCCACATTAAAGTCCCCCAGGTCGGGATCGTGATCATCGAAGATGATGTGGAAGTCGGCGCTCTCTGCGCGATTGACCGGGGATCCATCAAAGCCACCGTGATCGGCAGGGGAACGAAATTCGACAATCTTGTCCATATCGCCCATAATTGCCAGGTCGGTGAAGACAACCTGCTCATGGCGCAAACCCTGCTGGCCGGCAGTGTCAAAACAGGCAGGAATGTCTGGTTTGCCGGACAGGCGGCCTGTCTGGACCACCTTAAAGTGGCGGACCATGTCAAGGTGTTCGGCAGGGGCGGCGTGACCCAGAATATCGATGAGGCGGGACTCTATGCCGGATTCCCCACCCGACCCTTTCTGGACTGGCAGAAAGCATCCGCCATGTTCTACAAGACAGACGATCAGCGGAAAAAACTATCCGCTCTGGAAAAACGGATCCGGGATCTGGAAGAGAAACTGCTTCCCGAAAAAGAAGCATAGCAGGCTGAAACCAATGATCCGCTGACGGGGCGGTAACAGCCGCATAACCTTTTTTACAACGCTTTATGCTTGATAAAGCGGACTGAAGAACCCTTCAAACCAAGGAGATAGGATGACAGAAGTATTGCCGCTTGAAAAAATCAAGGAACGGATCGGGCAGGAAATTGCAAAAAGTGCCTGGTTCGAAATCGACCAGAAACGGATCAACCAGTTTGCCGATTGTACGGAAGATCACCAATGGATTCATGTTGATGAAAAAAAAGCCGCCGCCGGACCGTTCGGAAAAACCATCGGCCATGGCTTCCTGACCATATCCATGATACCCAAGTTCAGCGAAGGAAACTCCCTGGTCCCGGAAGGAACCCTGATGGCAATAAACTACGGTTTGAACAAGGTCCGCCTGCTCAATCCGGTGACGGTGGGGTCAAAAGTAAGGGATACTATTGTGCTGGGCGATGTCGTTGAAAAATCGGGCGGCCGGATCCTGGTCACGACCATTCACACCATTGAGATTGAGGGACAGGAAAAACCGGCCTGTGTGGCGGAATCCCTGGCGATGTTTTTTACCCAGTAAACTGGCGGTTGACGGATATTACCGGCTGCCGGGATCGATGTTAGTGAGGTGGTCAATGGCTGACTCGCTGCTGGCCGGACTATTCACCCAATGAACAGTCCGGTTTTCAAAGGGACCGGTATCGACGCAGGCGGTCTCGCAACCGGCAATGATCAAGATATGATCCGCTGTGGGATCTTCCCAGGATACAAACTCCCAGGCTTCGGAAAGGGCCTGTTCCATCCTCTGCACCAGTGCGACCCGATCATATTTCGGGTTGCATCCGCCGCAATACTTGACCCCTATTTTTCGTCGGGCGATTCGACCTCCTTTATCCCACAAAGGGCTTTTGCCACGCGCTGTTTCTCTTTCATATTCACCTGGCGGGAGATCATGATGCGCTGGGCCTGGGGAGACCCGGCACCGTGCATGGACTCCGTCAGATAGCCAACGGCAGCGGTCCCCAGCGTCAGGTTTTCGATCAGACGCAGGATTCTCATGCGGTTTTCCGTGGGCACAGCGTCATTGCCGCGGTAGTATTTTTTCATCCATTTCCCGACCTCCGGTGAGAGGAAATCCTTTTCGGATGGCAGGGTGACCATCAACCCGCCGGCCACATCCTGTGCCAGTCTCGCTATTTCATAGGGAAAGCGGGTCACGTTCTGTTTGCAGACATTCGCCAGCAGCGTGTTGACGAGGTAGGTGCCACTGGGCTCCTTGTGACCCTGGGACGCACAGGCGATGGATCCGCAGTAGAGCGTCTCATTGAGGTGATTCATCTCGATAATCTTATCCTTGACATGGGATGCCCTGGCAGCACCGTTATACTCGGCGATGGTCTGGGTTGCCCCGATCAGGACATCTCCCACCCCCGCTTTGCAGGCATAGCTCTGGCGGTGATAAGACGCAAACTGTTCCACCAGCTGACCTGAAAATTCAAACTCCCGGCACATGAAGACGCGTTCCCAGGGGACAAATACATTCTCGAAAATCACCAGCGCTTCGTGTCCGCCAAAAAACAGGTTCCCCTGGTCCATGTTGCCGCCCTCCATCTTCCGCAAATCACAGGATTGACGGCCCATGATATAGGTGATCCCCTCGGCATCGCTCGGCACTGCAAAAGAGACGGCATAGTCCTTGTCCGCCTCCCGCATGGAGACCGTGGGCATGACAATCAGCTCATGGGAGTTCAGAGCCCCGGTCTGGTGGGCCTTTGCCCCCCTGACGACAATCCCGTCATCCCGCTCTTCGACAATCCTCAGATACAGATCCGGATCTTTCTGCTGATGGGGCGGCAGTCCCCGGTCCCCCTTGGGATCGGTCATGGCACCGTCACAGGTCAGGTCCTCCTTTTGCACCCGGTCGAGAAAGGCCAGGAACCGTTGATTGTAGCTGGTCCCCAGTTTCCGGTCCATGTCAAAGGTGGTCATGGAAAGCGCGTTCATGGCGTCCATGCCGACACAGCGCTGAAAACAGCAACCGGTTTGAGATCCCATCAGCCGGCCCATTTTTGTCTTCTTGACCAGATCATCCGTACTCTGGTGGATGTGGGTAAACCGGTTGATTTTTTCCCCGGTGCGGTGGGACTTTACCGTCATGATGTCCTCGAACTCCGGTCTCCCGGCCATTTCATATGTTTTGGCCACGGCATTCATGGAGGGACGAATGATGGGATGATCCACCACGTTTTCCACCTTTTCACCAAACATGTAAACCACCAGGTTCAGCTTTCTCAGGCTTTCGACGTACTCTTCCGCTGTTTTCATAACCTTTTCGACTCCTATTGATCTGTTTTGGGTTCACCCTGCACTGTGCCGGCGCGTGTGTCTTCAGTGTACCATGGGCATCCCGCGCTGGCAAACGGCCGACCGGGCGCTTCCATCTGTCGGCATGACCGAATCAACGAAAGCGCCGCTGTCTGCTACCCCTTGATGATCCTCGGCAGCATCAGGTGATGCTGGGGACAAATGGATCGGGGATTTTGATATGCTGATCCGGCAAAGGCCTCCAGATATCTGCGGACGCTCTCCAGGGCCACAATTTCATCAACCATACCGGTTTTGGCGCAAAAGAGGGGTCTGGATTTATCATGATACTCACCGGCCAGGGTATTCATCTTTTCGATCACCGGTTCCAGGGATCGACCGGCCTCTTTTTCCTTGACCAGGCGCCGTGCGTATGTGGCAACCGCAGCGGTTTCCCCATGCATGACATAAATCTCCGAAGCCGCCGTACCGATGGTAAAGGCATTATGCCGATTGGCCGTCGGCCCGCCGAGGACATAATGGGCCGCCGCTGTTCCCTTTCTCAGCAGAACCAGCATCATGGGAACATCGGTCTGCTGGATGGAATAGATCAGGGACTGCCCCAATCCCAGCAGTTCGGCTTTTTCTGCGATATCCCCCACATCGATACCGGACGTATCCTGGAACCAGATAATCGGAATCCGGTCGCGACCGCAATGGGTGACAAACTCATTCATCTTGATCAACCCCTGGCGATACAGCTTTCCACCAATACCCGGATAATCGGCATATTCAGGATACCCTTTGCCCAGGTACCCCTGCCGGTTACCAATACAGGCAACGAGGAAACCATCAACCTTGCAGAGACCGGTATACATTTCGGGTCCGTAGTCCGGTCGGTATTCCATATGCTCGCTCTTGTCCACCAGACGCGCCAGGACCTCATCAAACACATAAATCTTCTTCGGTTCCATGGGCAGAAGCCGATACAGGTCATCCTGGTCGAATTTTGGGGCGGCCGGCTCTGTCACCCGGAAAAACTCGGGATCGTAGGCAGGGATTTTTTTCATGAAATCCTTCAGGCCATCCAGAACGCCCTGCTCCTCTTCATAGACATATCTGAAAAAACCGGTGGCATCGTAATGGGTTTTGACCGTTCCCGGCGGTTGTGCCTTGAAGTGTTTTGATTTTTCGATCAGTTCTTCCGCTGAATCCAGGTCAAATCCCCCCTTGGGTGCCATACCGCTGACAATTCCGGCCCCACCCACGGCAATATTGCAGTCTTTATGGGCAAAGAGGATGGTCGGGCTCACACCCTGGTATCCCCCACCTGCGGGGTTGGTCCCGTAAATACCGGCCAGGACGGGAATCCCCATTTGCTCCAGCTCGGCATGTCTGAAAAAAGGCGCCCCGGCGCCCCGCCGATTCGCATAGAATTTTTCCTGCTCAGTCAACTTGGCACCGCTGCAGTTGACCAGCCAGACCAGCGGAATATTGAGGCGCTTGGCCAGATCCGTCACCCGGAGGATGTTTTCCGATTGCCCCGGCAGCCAGGCACCGGCCATGACTTTATTATCAAATCCGATCACCACTGCCCAGCGACCTGAAATCTTGCCGATCCCGTCAATCACGTTGGTGGTGCCCTCTTCATTCTCTGCTGGATTATAAAGCGTATGCAGGGGGGACCAGGTACCCGGATCGATCAGATAGTCAAGTCTCTGCCAGACCGTCATTTGTCCCCGGGCATTGATCTTTTCCTCGGAAAAACCGGCCTGTTTGACCTTGTCGACAGCCTTATCGATTTCTGCTTCTGCTTCCTTGAATTGCTTCCGGGCATCTTCGGTGCGTTTAATCTCACCTTTTTTCAGGGCCTGACCCAGGTCTGCCATTTTTTCAAAATAGGGTTTCATCGCTTTCTCGTTAGAATATAAGTTGAATTCTCTCGTGCCGCATATGGACACACGGTCGGGAAATTAAAGATCGGTGACAGGACGGTCTGGGCAAGCCGGATGATATTTGTCTGCGCTTGACAAGACCTTCCCGGGGGCACGCCTTGCCCAGTCGCTCAGATTCCCTGACAACACCATCTTTCAGAAACAGATGGCGTCCGTGTCAGATCGTCCTGATGGTCCCGTTTCCCATTCTATTCGAGGGTTGCCAGGACATCATCCTCTTCCACTTCATCCCCCACGTTTACCTTGACATCGGCGATCGTTCCGTCACAGGGGATATAAATGGAGGTCTCCATTTTCATCGCCTCTATGATCAGCGCCTCGTCGTCCTCTTCTACCTTCTGTCCAGCTTTAATATTGAGTGAAATAATTTTCCCTGAAAGCGGGGCAATGATATCTTCTGCCATTTGAATAATCTCCTCTGGTTGACAGTTTATTTTAAACGCCTTGATATTGTCAGTTATCCGGCGCATATGAAAACAGGTTGAAACAATTCCTTGAAAACCGGTGTTTACACACCCACATCAGCTTACTTCAGAAAGGTCAGAAAAATTCCGGCCGCAATCACCGTCCCGATGACACCGGCAACATTCGGTCCCATCGCATACATCAGCAGATAATTCTTCTTATCTTCCTGTTCCCCGACCTTGTGCACCACCCGGGCGGCCATCGGCACCGCAGAAACACCTGCCGCACCCAGCAGGGGATTGATTTTATCCTTCCTGAACAGGTTGAACAGCTTTGCCAGAATAACACCCGAAGCGGTACTGACCATGAAGGCAAACAGCCCAAAGACAAAAATAAAAAGCGCCTCTTTCCTGAGAAAGTTTTCTGCACTCATGGTCGCGCCAATGGATATTCCCAGAAAAATCGTTACAATATTCATCAGCTCATTCTTTGACGCCGTGGTTAAGCGATCCACCACCTTCGATTCACGGAACAGGTTTCCCAGCATGAACATCGCAATCAGGGGCGCCGATGCCGGGATCAATAACACAATGATGAAGGTCGCGATAATAGGAAACAGCAACTTCTCCAGGGAGGTCACCTTTCTGGATTTTTTCATCCGGATCAAGCGCTCTTTCTTTGTGGTCAGCAATCTCATGATCGGTGGTTGAATGATGGGGACCATTGCCATATAGGAGTATGCCGCCACGGCACAAACCCCCAGCAGCTGGGGCGCCAGTTTCGCTGCCAGGAAGATGGTGGTCGGACCATCAGCCCCCCCGATAATTCCGATCGTCGCTGCTTCATTGAGACTGAAACCCAGACCGTAAGCGGCAAAAAAGGTAATGTACACCCCAACCTGGGCACCTGCACCCAGAAAGATCAATACCGGATTGGCCAGCAGCGGTCCGAAATCGGTCAGGGCACCAAGACCCAGAAAAATAAGCGGGGGTATGATTTCCCACTGGATGCCGTAGTGATAGAATCGCCAGAGCAGGCCTTCGCCTTCATGCATCAGACCCGCCAGCGGCAAATTGCCCAGAATAATACCAAATCCAATCGGGAGCAGCAACAGCGGCTCGTATTTCTTGGAAATGGCCAGATAAATCAGCACCAGGCCGACAACCCACATGACAACCATGCCGGGCGTGATATGCATATAACCCGAGGATTGAAATATGGTGAAAATATCCAGATTCATTCGTTCCCTTTTTTAGGTTCCATTCGTTTGGTTACTTGAGCAGAAATAAGGATCCCGAGATATAGCAGGGCCATCCCGACAAATACACCCCCTACCCCTGAAACAAAAATGGTGATCGCCTGGTTCACTTGATACTCCTTCGTTACATGGTGACAGACTGGCTTGCGGGCAGGAAATCCCATCAAGCCAGTCCAGACAGTGGATCTTTCAAAACGACCAAACCTTATTCCTCCACCCCGTTAACGGTTTGCCTTCCGGTAACCCAGTTTATCCCCGGCAATGATCGTTTTGCAGATATTAGAGGAACCTTCCACGATAATATAGCTGGGAATATCCCTGTAAAAACGTGCCAGGGGATATTCATCGGAATACCCGTACGCACCCATGATGCGCATGGCAAAATTGGCGCACTTCATGGCGGTTTCCCCGCCGAAGAGCTTGGCCTGGGCCACTTCCATCCCATTGTTCAGGTTCCCCTGATCTTTCTGCCAGGCAGCTTTGTATACGAGCAGTCTGGCAGCTTCAACATCGGTCGTCATCTGGGCGATCATGTCCTGATTCATCTGGAATTTACCGATTTGCTGTCCAAACTGGACCCGTTCGTTACAGTACTTGGCTGCGATATCCAGGCAGGCCTGGGCCACCCCGACGGCACCCGCCGCGGCTGAAAGCCGTGTCTGGTTGAGGGAACTGAAAACGATCTTGGCGCCATCACCCGGCTCACCGAGGATGTTTTCCTTGGGAACCTTGACATTGTTCAGAAATATCTCACCGGTCGGAGATGAGAATGAGCCCATCTTCCCCAGGTCGGTGGTGGAGATACCCGCGAAGTTCTTCAGCTCCAGGATAAATGCCGAGAGCCCCTTACCTCTAGCGGCCTTGTCAGTATAGGCATAGCAGATTACCACGTCGGCCTGGTTGGCATTGGAGATCCAGGTTTTGGAGCCGTTCAGCAGCCAGTGATCGCCTTTGTCTTCAGCCTCCGTCTCAATGGCCATAACATCCGATCCGGCGTTGGGTTCCGTAATGGCGAAAGCGCCCAGGTACTCGGCCTTGCATAGTTTGGGCACATATTTCAGTTTCACCGCTTCTGTGGCGTACCGGTAAATCGGGAAGGCGGTTCCCAGATCCAGCATATTGTATTGAACCCGCAGGGAGCTTGATACCTTGGCGATCTCTTCAGTGATCACCACAGACCCCATGAAACCCAGCTCT
The DNA here is from genome assembly GCA_018830885.1 of bacterium. Taxonomy (GTDB): domain Bacteria; phylum SAR324; class SAR324; order XYD2-FULL-50-16; family XYD2-FULL-50-16; genus JAHJRI01. Next base: position 28,637 of record JAHJRI010000012.1, read on the forward strand.
TCACCACCATAGGCTTCAGGAATGGCCGCACCAAAAAAACCCAGCTCACCCATCGGCTTCAGCACCTCCTCATAGGGCAGATAGTGATTTTTGTCCCACTCATCCACGTTCGGGGCGATCTTCTTGTTGGCAAACTCCCTGACCGCTTTCTGCAGCATCTGTAAATCTTTTGTCAATCCAAAATCCATTGTCATCTCCGTTAATTGTAATATTAAAACAGAATAAAAGCATCTGAGATAAAGCGGTTTCGGCCGATCATACATGGTTCCGGGTGATCGTTGCGACCATGGGCGGTCGAAACCTTGATCCCACGCTACACTTTTTCGAACACACCGGCGATTCCCAGACCGCCACCCCCACAAATACATTCCAGTCCATAGCGGACAT
>JAHJRI010000132.1 GCA_018830885.1 bacterium
AATACCTTCGGAGCTGAGCGGAAATTGAACTGAATAGATACAAAAATTTTAACTGAATAAATTCCTTTTTGAGTAATAATGGCCCGAATATTAGTTTTTACAGCCACATACAATGAGGCCGACAATATTGAATCCCTGGTTGATGAAATAAATCGATATCTGCCTGGGCAGCATATCCTGATCGTGGATGATTCATCGCCTGATGGTACTGGAGATATTCTGGATCGACTTGCTGATGCTAATGAAAAAATACATGTGGTTCATCGCCCCCGAAAGCTTGGATTGGGTACGGCTCACAAATTGGCAATGAAATATGCCGTCCAAAATGGATTTGACATACTGGTTACCATGGATGCCGACTTTTCTCATCATCCGAAATATCTTCCAACCCTGATTGAAAAAATCAAGGATCATGACTTCGTGATCGGTTCCCGTTACATGAAGGGTGGTGGGTGTGGATACGGATTTGTCAGGAATTTTATCAGTCGGACAGCGAATATTCTGGCAAGATCTTTACTGGGATTAAAACTAAAAGAGACAACCACGTCTTATCGGGGGTTTCGTGTCAGCGAGTTGAAAAAATTGAATATAGATTCCATCCATGCAGAAGGATATGCTTTTTTTGTTGAGTCAATATTTGTCGTATCACTTCTAACAGATAAACTGGCAGAATTCCCGATCTATTTTGCGGACCGGAGGGCGGGCAGTTCAAAAATATCCAAGGTCGAAATACTAAAGGGAATTACAAATCTGTTGCGGCTGTTCTATCTGAGGTTGTTCTCTCGTGCGTATAGAGATAGTTTAAAAAAAGACAGCAAAATATCGGAGAGTATTTGTGCGAATTGCCAGAGCATTTATAACACGGAAGTATATCCTGCATCCGTCAAGCAGATTCAGTCGAATGATGTCTATCAGTGCACAAATTTTGAGCACAAGTCCCATGGCCGCATCGTCCAATGTCTCCAGTGCGGGTTGATGTACACTGAATCCCGGTTGAGTGATGTTCAGTTAAAAGAATTTTATGCCGATGTGGAGGACCCGCTGTATGCCCGGAATATCGATGCCAGATACCAGACATTTCGGTATAACCTGAATCAAATCAGAGGTTTGTTGCCGGTGAAGGGTCGTCTACTGGATGTCGGGGCCTATTGCGGGGCTTTTCTCAAGATTGCGCAGGAGTCCGGTTTTGAAGCGATGGGAATAGAACCGTCAAAGTGGGCCAGCCGGTTTGCCCGGGAAGAACTGAACCAGAATGTGATGCAGGGTGCATTGAAGGATATACCGGCCCATATCAATGGGTTTGATGTGATCAGCTTGTGGGATGTCCTGGAACATGTTCATGACCCCAGGGAGGAGCTTAGGCTGATCAGTTCAAAGCTGAGTAAAGGTGGCATACTGGTTTTTTCCACACTTGATGTCGATAACTGGTTTCCCCGGTTGCTGGGCGAACGATGGCCCTGGTTTATGGATATGCATCTCTTTTATTTTAATCAGGAGGTGCTCAACCATATGCTGTCACAAACCGGTTTTGAGTTGATCCATATCCAGAGTTATTCTCATTTTATTACGGTGGATTACTTTCTGTCCAAGCTTGAGTCTCTGGGTGTTTGGGGAATTAAATATATCAAAAAAATCAATCGGGTCATTCCACTGGGTAAAATGAATGTGAAATTCCGATTTGGGGACATCAAGATGTTTGTCGCCAGGAAAATATAAATGGGAAATAGGAAAATGATCAGGGTGGCCGATTATATTGCCAATTACTGCGTGGATTTGGGCGTGAGGCATATTTTTATGATAACCGGTGGTGGTGCGATGCATCTGAATGATGGGTTTGGAAAAAATAAGCATCTGGCGTGTATTTTCCATCACCATGAACAGGCATGTGCAATCGCTGCAGAGAGCTATGCCCGGGTAACCGGAAAACTGGCGGTCGCCAATATTACGACCGGGCCCGGGGGGTTGAACACCCTGACCGGTGTCATGGGTGCCTGGACAGATTCTGTTCCGGCAATGTTCATTTCCGGTCAGGTAAAGTTTGAGACCACCATTCAATCTGATCCTGATTTGAATCTCCGCCAGCTGGGAGACCAGGAGGTCTCGATTATTGACATCGTGAAACCATTGACCAAGTATGCCAGGATGGTTACAGATCCCCGGCAGATCAAGATCGAACTGGACAGGGCATCCCATGCGGCAGTTTCCGGCAGACCCGGACCTGTGTGGTTGGATATCCCCATGAATGTCCAGGGCGCCCTGATTGACCAGGCTGCTCTGCCCGGATGGTCTTTGGAGGATGCCGAAGAACTGTTTGATCCGGTGCTGGCGGATCAGGGAGTCAATATCGTAGCAGATGAGCTGGTGAAGGCCGAACGGCCGGTCATCATCGCCGGCAGAGGGGTCAGGATAGCAGAATGTTTGGATGAATTAAAAAAGATTGTCAGGCTCCTGAAAATACCAATCGTATCCACCTTCAACGGATATGATAATTTTGAGACGGATGATCCTTTAAACATTGGCAGGATTGGCACACTCGGGGACAGGCCGGGGAATTTTGCTTTGCAGAACGCGGATTTGGTCATATCAATCGGTTCCCGGAATAACATCCGACAAATCAGTTATGGCTGGGAAAATTTTATCAGGGCGGGAAAACTGGTTCTGGTTGACATAGACAGAAACGAACTGGAAAAACATACCCTGAACCCGTTTCTGAAAATTCATGCAGATGCAGCCTATTTCATTGATAAACTGGGGCATCATATTGAAGGAACGACTTTTCCAGACTATTCCACCTGGCATGAGTGGTGTTTACTGCGAAAACAGAAATACCCTGTGGTTTTACCTGAATATCGGCAGAGCGCCAAATTGAATCCATATTTTTTTATCCAGACAGTAACAGCGCAATTGAAACCCGGGGATATTACCGTAGCAGCCAATGGGACTGCCTGTGTTGCTTTGTTCCAGGCTGGTATCGTCAAGAAAAACCAACGCATCTTCTGGAATTCAGGATGTGCAGCCATGGGCTATGATCTGCCGGCAGCCATCGGGGCCGCAGTTGCTGGTGGTGGAAAAACGGTTGTCTGTTTTGCCGGTGATGGCAGTATCATGATGAATCTGCAGGAGTTGCAGACCATATCCCATCTTCGTCTCCCGATCAAGATATTCCTGTTGAACAATGACGGCTACCTGTCGATCAAGCAGACACAAGCCGGCTTTTTTGGTCTGCCGTACATCGGCTGCAATGGTGCATCAGGGGTCTCTTTTCCTGATTTTGTCAGGCTCGGCAAAGCATTTAATATTGCTTCCTGTCGAATTGCTGAAAACAAAAACCTGTCCGAAGCAATCAGGGACGTACTGGCGATTGAGGGGCCGGTACTTTGCGAGGTGATACTTGATCCGGATGCGGTATTTGCACCGAAACTCTCTTCAAGAAAACTGGCCGACGGCAGAATGATATCAAAGCCACTGGAGGATATGTCACCTTTTCTGGACAGAGCAGAATTCGAGGAGAATATGCTGGTCCCTGTTATTCCGGAGGATGAATGAAAAGAGCATTTATTTTAGGGGGTCATGGCGATATTGGCAGGATGATCGTCTCATGTTTTAAGGAAAAGGGATACCA
>JAHJRI010000133.1 GCA_018830885.1 bacterium
ACAAGAATTTCGTAAGTCATTATGATTCAAGGCGGACGGAATTTTTCGTGGGGACAACAGTAGTACCGGTGAAATTTCGACCCACCGGGAGGCTGATGTAAGGAAAGCCTTCTTGTCCACCCGAAAAACTCCATCCGTAGAAAAATGACACGTGATAAGTCCATAGCTGTTAGCTGGACGGCTTATTGGAGAGAGCTTATCCGACAAAAACAATAGAGTGCCGGTAAAATTTCAACACACTGGTCTGATTTTGACGATTAAAATAGACCGATGGGCAGAACTTTCCTGTGTTGGACAGGTGTTGGGAAACAGAGGAGCCGTACTTGTTTACTATGCTGCCAAGCGTTCGTAGCGATGATGCAGTCCGCCACAAACCGGAATTGAAATCAGCTTGATTGGTTCGTCGGTCGCCTCCGGACGCTTGGTGGAAAACGGAGTGTCACCGTTTAGTCCCTGATGGGACCGGGAAGGATGGTAGTACTGCTCCAGGTATTCCCTGAGTAAGCGGTTCAGGTGCTTTTCATTCAGCACTATAACGTGATTGAGCAGCTCTCGTCGTAATGTGCCGAAAAACCTCTCAATATATGGATTTTGCCAGGGACTCCTGTAAGCCGATCGTACCTCTTCAATGCCGCAGCTGTCGAGGAATGCCCGAACTCCATAGCCGTAAATAGCATCGTTATCACGGAATATGTATCTTGGCTGGTAGCCGAAGGGCGTCGCTTCACGCAGCTGTTTAATAACCCCTGCCATGGAGGGATGGTAAGTCGTCGCGAAGTGGATCACGTTTCTACGGCCATGTTCGAAGACGACAAACACATATAGAAAAGAGAAGTTGAAGGTTATCACCGTTAAGAAGTCAATCGCCCATGAGACGTCCAGATGGTTCCGCATAAACGGCAGCCAGCTTGTTGGTTTGTCGGGCTGAGCCTTCGGGTGGACCATGTACTTACGGATAGTATCGCTACAGGGAGGGGTGAAACCGAGCAGTCGCTTGTCGCAGCGTATCCCTGATTCTTTCAGCGCTCCACAGAGGATTATCACTGCTGAATGTATAAATCAAATTTCGCATCTCCTTCGGTATGGGAGGACGGCCACGACGCCCCTTCGACTTCCAACGCCAGTAAAAATGAAAGGCTCGAATATGCCATTTCTTTACCGTCGCAGGTTGCATGACATGCACTGCTTGATGCCATGGAGCCCAAACTTTCGACAGCAATACCCAAAGGAGCCTGAAAGCCTGGGTGAATCTGGGTTTTGGCTGATTCTTCTCCTTGATTCGGCGCTTACATGCAGCCAATTGACTTTCTGCGGCCAGAACTCGTGCCGCCAGAGTTGCCCTCGAACTCAGAAAAGCCCGGAGAAATGTATGGATGTAACAGGAAGTTTCCTTGAGACCTGAAATCGTTCTGTGGATGATCTGAATCAGGTTATAAATTTGGTGCATGCCTCACAGATTACGGGATCAGGAAAACCTAAACAAGAATTACGTAAGTCATTATGATTCAAAGCGGACGGAATTTTTTGTGGGGACAGCGGCTGTTTACGAGTATATTGAAGTGTTCTATAACAGGAAAAGAAGACATTCGACCAATGGCTAGAAAAGACAACCCAAAATTGACCCCCTCCGATAACCCAATTTTGACCCCCTATGTTTAGGGTCACACCCCGGGTAGGGGCAGGGGTACTGTGCAGCTGCACAGTAAATTCGATTTTATTTTTGCTTTCCTTTCTTCAGAGTTTCTTTAAATCGATAACTCTCCCAGTTGCAGCTGATAATATGGGCCTTGTGTGTAACACGGTCCAAAAGCGCAGCTGTCAGCGTTGGTTCTCCAAAAATTTGAGTCCAATCACCAAAACCCATATTGGTGGTAATAATCATCGATTTTCTTTCATGCCGTTCGGCCAATACCTGGAACAGCAACTCTGCGGCTTCCTTTGAAAATGGAACGTAGCCAAGTTCGTCGAGTACCAAAAGATCATAACCGGCATAACGTTTTAAAACCCGGGACAATATCTTTTCATCCCTGGCTTCTATCAGTTCGTTTGCAAGCGTGCAGGCCGTTGTGAAAAGGGTTCTTGCCCCGAGGCGGCATGCCTCCATTCCAAGGGCCGTGGCCAGATGTGTTTTGCCTGTTCCGCTTTTACCCAGAAAGATCACGTTACGTGCCTCCTTGATGTATTGCCCGGTGAGCAGATGTTTTATCAGTTGAAGGTCAAAATCCTTAGCAGCTTCAAAATCAAACGTCTCAACAGGCTTGAGAAGAGGGAATTTTGCCTGCCGAATACGGCGTTTGCGACCGTTTTCCATTCGATTCATCACTTCCAGATCGGTGATGTTCAATAAAAACTCCGAAGGATCCAAGCCAGATTCACGCGCCTGGCGCAGGCATGTTTCCAGGTTGGCGATGGCCGCTGCAAGCTTTAAAAACTTCAAATTCTCCATTAGTTGGATTTTTACCGCAGGCTTCATAGATCACCTCCGATCTGATCGTATATTGACACGTCGGCAGGCGGGAGTCGCAGCCAGTTCTCTAGCGGCTTGATGCGGGTTTCAGCCTTTTTTTGTCCATTCCTTAAAATATGGATCACCGCCTCACTGGAGCTGACATTTGCCGCCAGCGCACGCTCAACGGCGTTGATCACATCAGCCCTGGCATATTCTTTGAAAAGCATTAACACCCAAATAAATTCTTTGGCTCCTTTGGTATCTCCCTGTTTTTGTCGGAAGCGTTCAAGCAGGCTCTCCAGGCACTCTGGCCACTGTGCCCGCCACTGACGCATCGGCCGGGCACTGTCAAATGCCTGCGGTCGCTGCCGGATCAACTCCAGGTAGTGCAGCGGATCCAGTTGCCATTTGTTATTGCCAAACAAACGCCGGTGAGAGGCAATACTTTTCCCTCCGTAGTAAAGCTCAACCTGGTCCACATAGATCACGGCCGATACTTTTCTGCTGGCATACTCGGTGGGCACAGAATATCGGTTTTTATCCACGTGGACGGTTGCAAATTTATCCACCTTGCCCGTCCATGTGTCAATGTTGCTAAATGGTACTTCCGGCAACGGTAACAGGAACTGCTTCTCTTGTTCATACAGTTGCTGCACAGTCTTGTCCCGGCCTGCTATGCGATGCCCTCCAAAGTTTCTGCATGCCCCAAGAAGCCGCTGGTTCAGCTCATCGAGGCTGGATGCCTCCGGAATCGGAACCATGTAGTTACGTCGGGCATAACCCACAAGACCTTCAACTCCACCTTTTTCGTGACCCTGGCCAGGATTACAAAACCGTGATGTGAAGCTGCAGTAGCTCTTGAATTTTAAAAAATTCTCTTGCAGCCGGCGGTGCCTGCCCTTGAACACCTTCTCCACTGCTGTGGTCAAATTGTCATAGATCAAAACCGGAAATATCCCATCAAAAAATTGAAATCCCTGAATATGCCCTTCAAACAGTGCCTGCTGACGCTCGCATGGAAAACATTGAACAAAGTGCTTACCACTGCCTTTGGAGCGCATGCAAAACAGTTTTAAGCTCATCCGATTACCATCAATCACAGCAACACAGTTACCCCAGTCTACTTCGGCTTCCTGTCCCAACTGAGGATCGCAAGGAATGAAAACCCCGCTGTTTTTGTTAATACCCAACCGAAGGCGCGCCTCTCTGACATAACGCCGTACCGTGACTTCCGTGCCTGGATAATCATGCTCCTGCTGCAGACGGTGATATATCCGAACCGCCGTATGTCTTTGTTTTACCGGACTCTCTTTATCCTGCTCAAGCCACCTGTCGATTATCCCAAGATATGGCCCAAGTACTGGATACGGCTGCTGCTGTCTCAGCTTGTATTCGCTGTATTGCCCCCTTAAAATTTTTCTGATCGTGTTCTTAGAATGCCTGGTCTCCCGGGCAATCTGCTTGATGTTCTTACCATAGACCCGATGGGCCGTTCTGATGTAGTCATATTGATCCACTCTGAGCATCTCCTTCGTCCCTCCGGTCTTAGTATTGTTTTTCAACAATCCTTTTTACCAGAGTTCTGTTTCAGGGGGTCAATTTTGCGTTATCGTTTGTACTCCCAGGGGGTCACTTTTAGGTTATCGAAACCAGGTGGCTATCGTTAATGGCATAGTAAACGGTAATGTTTATAATCGTGGTGGAGATATTGAGATTTACGGAAAAATTTGGGGCCATGTAAATGGTCCAGCTTTCATAGATGCTGAGGCTATGATTAAAGGTGCAGTTGAGACATAAAAACATATTTTTGTTCACACATACTGCCAGGTGGCCCCCAGGCCGACCACCTAGTGTAGTGTCCCAGTAATATCTTGACTATACCGCTCCAATGTTATATTATCTGGAGCATGTGGAAAAAAGCTGAAACTTTGCTGATGACCGCGGAACAACGTAAGACGCTTAAGGCGTGGGTTCGGGCGGGGACCACCCCGCAAAGAATCGCCTTGCGTGC
>JAHJRI010000134.1 GCA_018830885.1 bacterium
AAATCCGGCCCTTTCAGGGAATGATGGCTTATAGGGTCTGCCAATAATTGTAAATCTCTTTGTATTGTTTGACCTTTTACCCCTTACCTTGGCAACAAGGGCCACTGTTGGCAGGGGCTAAGCTCAGGAGTTCTGAACTTGCTGACCATGCATCCGCTAACCCGAAATTTTCTCGAGAAAGCCACTTTCGTTAATTCTACGATAATAACAACCGTGACGGGGTGTGCCACTGCTGTTCCTGGTATGGCAAGCACCCAGCCCGCGAAGCTTGACAAGATAGACGAGCGAGTTCTGTTCACAATTGACGCGGGTTTCAACCAGATCCAGATAGTCTCCGGAGGTGGCCCCCTTAATCCATAACTCCTTTCTGGAAGTGCTCCAGAAAGTCGCAACCTTCTCGGCCAGAGCGTAAGTCAGGGCCTGCTGATTGACATAACCGATGATGAGGACCTCCAGGGTATCGATGTCCTGTGCAACTGCAGGGATAAGCGCTTCACCGCATTCAGCGACCCTGGAAATCTTGGTGAAGTCCAACCTGAGATGGGGTCCCTCTTCCAGATCAAAATGAGTATCGGACATGATTCATTTTTCTGATTTCTGTTTCACATTGGCTGCAGGAAAGAATGGACCTTTTCCCAGTCTGTTTTGCCCAAAAATGAGAGCGCTGTGCATCTCCCGATTGTCAACGCGCATCCAGGCCAGGACAGTTCGGAAAACCTTAGCGGCCATCCGGTCAGGACAGTTTGTCCGACAGAAACGCCTGTAACTGGTCGACAGCGACTCTTTCCTGGGACATGCTGTCCCGCTCCCGGACAGTGACTGAACTATCTTCAAGAGTGTCAAAGTCAATGGTCACACAAAAAGGGGTTCCAATCTCATCCTGACGGCGATATCGTTTGCCGATGCTCTGTGACTCATCATAATCACAAACAAACCGGCCGGCGATTTTCTCAAAAATTTCCTGTGCGGGTTCTGAAAGTTTTTTGGAAAGGGGCAGAAAAGCCACCTGAACCGGTGCCATCCGCTTATCCAGCTTCAGGACAACCCGGGTTTCTCCACCCTCCAGGACCTCTTCTTCATAGGCATCCACAATAAACGCCAGTGCCAGACGATCTACCCCCAGTGCCGGTTCAATGACATGGGGCAGAAACTTTGCCCCGGTTGTTGGATCGGTATATTGCAGATCCTTTTTCGAATAGGTTTGATGCTGTGTCAGATCAAAATTTCCCCGGTGCGCAATCCCCCAGAGTTCTCCCCAGCCGAAAGGAAACCTGAAATCAATATCGGTTGTGGCACTGGAATAGTGTGAGAGCTCCTGTGGACTGTGATCCCGCAGACGGATAGATGTCGCTTTCAAACCATAATTCAGGACCCATTGTTCACAGAAGGTTTTCCAATAACCAAACAGTTCCAGGGACTGTTCCGGGTTGCAGAAATACTCCATCTCCATCTGCTCAAACTCCCGGGTCCGGAAAATGAAGTTTCCCGGCGTTATTTCATTCCGAAATGATTTTCCCACCTGGGCGATTCCAAACGGCAGCTTTTTCCGGCTCGTTGTGACCACATTTCTGAAATTAACAAAAATGCCCTGTGCTGTCTCCGGACGCAGGTAAACCGCGGCAGAACTGTCTTCGGTCACTCCCTGATGGGTTTTAAACATGAGATTAAACTGGCGAATATCCGTAAAATCCTTCGCGCCACAAACAGGACACTGAATATCCAGTTCAACGATTTTGCCCATTAATTCAGCATGACTCAAGCCTTCTACAACAACTGCCGGACTGTTCCGCTGTTCGAGGGTTTCCTCAATCAGTTTGTCCGCCCGATGCCTGTTTTTGCAGGATTTGCAGTCCATCAACGGATCCGAAAAGCCTCCCACATGTCCTGAAGCCTCCCAGACTGTCGGGTTCATCATAATCGCACTATCAATTCCGACCACATCATGTCGGCTGCGGACAAAGGTGTCCCACCAGATCTTCTTGATATTGTTTTTCAATTCAACACCCAGGGGACCGTAGTCCCATGAATTCGCCAGGCCACCGTATATTTCGGAACCCTGAAATACAAACCCCCTCCGTTTAGCGAGAGAGATGATCTTATCCATTGTTACTGCCTGATCCATTATCTTTTTTGATTGATGGGTTAAAAACCAGCGATTCTCTTTGCTGCCAGACTACATTTTTTCCAGCGCCGTAATCCCGAGAATCTGCAACGTCTTGTAAAGAACGCCTTTTACTGCCCGCGTCAGCGATATCCGTGCGCGGATGACTGTTTCGGCGTCTGCTTTCAGAATGGGGTGTTCATTGTAGAACTTGTTGTAGCCCCGGCAAAGCTCATAAATATAGGCACACAATACGGCCGGATTTCGCTCCGCAGCGCTCAATGCAATCGTATCCGGAAATCGGGCCAATTGGACCAGCAGGGCGATCTCATCGGGATTCCAGTCGGTGTTGTCGAAGTCAATGTGCACCGGATCAAGTTCGGCTTTTCGCAAAAGACTGCAGATTCGGGCATGGGTGTACTGCAGGTAGGGGCCGGTCGCCCCGTCAAAAGAGAGGGACTCCTTCGGATTAAAGCTGATCTCCTTGACAGCGCTGGTTCTCAGGATAAAAAACCGGATAGCCGCCTGTCCGATGGCTTCCGCTGTCCGTTCAAGATCTTCCGACACCACCCCATCGGTATCCGTTGCCCTTTCCCTGATTTCCAGCAAAGCCAGTGCCTTCATCTCATCCATCAGATCATCAAGGTCGACAACCGTCCCTTCCCGGGATTTCATCTTCCCTTCGGGCAGTGTGATCATCCCGTAACTGATATGTTCGCAGCGATCTGCCCATGCGTATCCGAACCGGCCCAGGACCCGGAATAAAACCCGGAAGTGGTTGTCCTGTTCGTTCCCGACAACAAACAGACAGCCATCCAGGTCATACTCATTGAATTTGGAAACCGTTGTATTGATATCCTGGGTGATGTACATGGAGGTTCCGTCCCCCCGCAGAAGAATCTTTTTCCCCAGTTTGTCAGCTTCCAGGTCTATCGCCACAGCCCCGTTCGGCTCTTCGATGCAGATACCCTTTTCCAGGGCGGCAAGCACCAGTTCTCTTCCGCCCTGATACGTTTCACTTTCAAAATAGAACTTGTCAAAAGAGACATCCATCCGGTCATAGGTTGCCCGGAAGCCTTCCAGAACCCAACCGTTCAGCTTTTTCCAGAGTGCGATCGTATCCTGGTCTCCCGCTTCCCATTTCCGCAGCATCACCTGGACTTCCTGCAGAATCGTGGGATCTTCTTTCTCTTTGCGGTCATAGAGCACATAATACCCACCAACCAGCTTGTCCCCTTTTAACCCGGTGCTTTCAGGTGTTTCCCCGTGTCCCCATTTCTGATAAGCAAGCATGGATTTGCAGATATGGATGCCCCTGTCATTGACAAGATTCGCCTTAACAACCCGGTAACCGTTGTTTTTCAATAGTTCTGCAAGCACCGATCCCAGCAGATTGTTGCGGGCATGACCCAGATGCAGGGGCTTATTGGTGTTGGGAGATGAATATTCCAGCATCAATGTCCGGCCGGATCCTGATTCATTATCCCCGTAGCTGTCGTTGGAGATACAGGCCGGGATCAGCTCTTTTGCAAGGTATTGGGCATTGAAATAAAAATTGAGATAGGGACCGGAAGCCGTAACTTCCCTAAACAGGGATGATTCCCCCCATTTTTCCGCCAGTACCGCTGCGATCAGCGGCGGGGCTTTTCTGGCAACTTTTGCCAGTGGGAAGCAGGCGAATGCCAGGTGTCCCATCTGACTATCAGGGGGAACTTCAAATTTGAATTGAGAGGGATCCACACCCTGAATGCCGAACTCAGTCTGAAGCAGGTCAACTACTTTCTGGGTGATGGTTTCCTTAAAAAAGACGATGCTGTTGATTAAACCCATTCTGATACGATCCGCTTTCTCTTCGGCTGGGGGTGGTCCCCGCGAGAGGGGATGAGTGCACGGGGCTCTGCCTGGCTCAGGTTATTTAACCCGTTTTCTTTTTGTAAAAAGCTGCTGGACCCGGTCCCTGTTCTGGATTAACACGCGATAAAACATCGTTTTTGAAAAATTGTCGGGATCAAAATACATAACCACCGGGCTGGCCACAAATACAGATGAATAGGTACCCACCACCAGACCGATCAACATGGCAAAGGCAAAATCGTGAATAATGTCCCCGCCCAAAACAAACAGAGCAAAGACGACCAGAAACGTTGTGAAGGAAGTCAGGATCGTACGACTGAGGGTTTCATTGATACTCAGATTGATCACCTCTTCCAGGGGACGTTTGGGAAAACGGGCGGTGTTCTCACGAATCCTGTCGAAGACAATGATGGTGTCATTCAATGAATAACCGATAATCGTCAGAACAGCAGCGACAATTGTCAGCGTGAACTCCTTTTCCACGAACACAAATATCCCCAGCGTGATCAACACATCATGAAAAAGAGCCACCACCGCACCGATCCCATAACGGGGCTTGAAACGAAACCCGATATAGATCAGGATCCCGGCAAGACAATATAAAGCTGCCTCAACCGCTTTTGTCTTTAATTGATCCCCCACTTTCGGACCCACCGATTCATTCCTGCGAATCGTAAACCCCTTATAGGATTTACTCAAAATGGTATGAACCAGATTTGCCAGTTTATCGGACTTGTCGCTCATGGATTCTTCTGACAGGGTGACAATGACCTCGTTGTCAACCTCTTCCCCAAATGTCGTGATACTGACACTGGTGCTGAGTTCCCGTTGAAAAAGGTCCCGGATGGTCCCGAGGTCCGGTTTCTCCTGGAATTTAATCTGAATCAGGGTCCCACCTCTGAAATCGATACCGTATGTCAGGCCCTTCACAGCCAGCCCGACAATTGCAGCAAGCACCAGAATGCTTGAAATAAAAATGGAGATCTTCCTTTTTCCAAGAATATCCCACTGGGGTGTGGTTTTAAATATCTTCATTATTCAACCTAAATTGAAATTTTGTCGAGTCGTGCTTTTCTCAGGTATACCATCTCAAAAAGCAGACGACCCACCACAATGCTGGTAAACATGCTGGCGGCAATACCGATGGAGAGTGTAATAGCAAATCCTCTGATGGGACCGGTTCCAAACTGAATAAGAACGATTGCGGCCAGAATGGTGGTGATATTCGAATCCAGAATGGTGATGGTCGCTTTTTGAAATCCGGTATTGACTGCTGTCCGAATGGGACTGCCCCGACCAATTTCTTCACGGATTCTTTCAAATATCAGAACATTGGCATCAACAGCCATCCCGATGGTCAGAATGATACCCGCCATCCCCGGCAGGGTCAGGGTGGCCTGAAAATAAGCCAGAGCTGCCCCTATCAACAGGAGATTGAAGAAAAGGGCCGCCACCGAAAATAATCCCGCAACATTATAGTAGATGATCATAAACACCACGACAGTCATAAAACCCAGCGCCAGGGCAACCATCGATTTCTTGATGGAATCGAGCCCGAGGGAGGGACCGACCGTTCGTTCCTCGTTGATGACGATGGGCGCCGGCAGCGCCCCGGATCTCAATACCAGTGCCAGTTCCGTCGCATCCTCCGGAGTAAAACTGCCGCTGATCTGCGCCTCTCCACCGGCAATCTCTTCGTTGATACGCGGTGCGGACTGTACCTTCCCGTCTAGTACGATAGCCAGCTGGCGCCCCACATTATTGCGGGTGATCTCGGCAAACTGTTCTTTTCCCTGGTCGTCCAGAGACAGGCTGACATAGGCTGCCCCCGTGGTTGGTAAAAATCCGACCCGACTGTCCCGAACCCGATTTCCCTGCAACTGAATTTTTTTCTCCAGCAGGTAGGGCCGAGTGGAAAGCACCTCTTTTGTTGTTGGATCACGAATCTCTTCATACATGACCACCTGATCCTTTCCGGGATTTTCAACGGATCCTTCTGCAGCGACCAGTTGAAAATTGAGCACAGCGACAGTACCGATGACGCGTCTGGCCTGATCCGGATCAGTCAGCCCGGGTAATTGAATAATGATCGAATCAGAATCCACACCCCGCAGCTGAATCGACGGTTCCTTGACACCCAGCTGATCAATCCGGTTACGAATCGTCTCCAGTGCCTGTTCAATGGCTCTCTTTTTGATCCGCTTGATCTCATCCGATTTCAATGTTATCAGAAAGCCGTTATCCTCAGTGGTGACATCGTAGTTCCGCTCCAAAAGGCGCTTATATGCGTCCCCGGTCAGTTCAAATCTCTCATCCGGTTCCAGCTGGACCTCGATCTCCGTCTCACTGATCCGCGCAACACTTTCGTAATTCACATTATCGTTGATCAGATTATCCTCAAGCTCTTCCGACAAGCGATCCAGTATGGAAATCACCACTTCATCCACCTTGACCCCGATATCCTGATACATCCCGCCCTGAAGATCCAGTCCAAGGCTGATCACGTTCTCCATCGGTTTTTCGCGGGTCAGGTACAGGTTCTGTTCCCCCCGGTAGGAGAGCTCGTAGTCGTTCCCCAAAAAGGTCTTCATCGGTTCTGCCAGGTTGGACAAACGGTTTCCCTCTCCGACCTCAAAAACGATAACCCCGAGGCGCTCATCAATACGAATGTCTTTGATTTTTCGCGCGTTTGTAAGCAGACCATTGATTTGATTGGCGATATCTGAAATAAAGACATCCTTGTCCGCCGACTCTTTCAGTTTCAGAAAGATGCTATTGCCTTCCTCCTCGACAGTGAAGTTATCTTTCAAGATTTTCTTCAGAATCGGATGATTTCCCGGGAAAACCTGGCCTTCTTCCACCAGCAACCGTATCCGATTCTGCTTCACCTCAACCAGGGCAAGCTGCATTTTTTTCAAGGGTGCCATGATCTGCTGCATCCTTTGCAACTGCGTTTCAATTTTCTGCTGCTTTACGGAATCTTCCACCGGCATATAGGTCCGGATGGTCGGAATATCCATTACTATCGCAATTATCAGCACGGCCAGTATGGCAAGACCTTTCCACGGGATTTTCATGGCTTCGTTTTAAGAATTTATTGTTGGAAGCATTCGCTTATGGCTTTTCTGCGGGCTCTTCGGTTACCTGCTTTGAAGGACTGCTCTTGATGACATCGGCGATCTGGTTTTTTTGAATCTTGATGATTGTTTTATCAGCAATTTCAAGCAGCATGTAATCCTTGTCATCGAAATACTTATTGATTTTTCCATGAATACCGGAGGCCGTCACAACTTGATCACCCTTCTGCATGGAACCGATCATTTCACGGTGTTTTTTGGCTTTTTTCTGTTGCGGTCGAATAACCAGAAGAAAAAAAATCAGGAAAATCGCACCAAATAAAACAAATTGCCCCATCATCCCCGGACTGCTTCCGCCAGATTGAGGTGACATCGCATATAAATCAGGTATGATCGAAAACATAATTCTACTCCTGCTGTTATGATTTTAGTTCTTTTGAGAGAAAGACGATTGGAATATTATAGATCCGGATTGAAGATTCGCTGGAGGATCAAATAACCAAGGTATCACTTACGATTACCTTTGATTGCAGATAACCGTCAACCCAAAACTGTATATCTGATTCAGGTTACTGATTTTGCTCAAACCTGTCCCCCTGGAACACTCTTTTAAGTTTTAGGTCAAACACAGGCAACGGGGGTACACCAAATATGTGTGGGTACCTGTAAGCGGAAAGAGGTTGTTTGTTCAGAAAACCTTGGAAGCCAGGGATGGATTCCAGGAGCTCCAAGGATGGATGCATGCGTTTTTCTGAATAAATAACCTCTTGAAGCAGTTATGATCACATACCCACATGTTTTTGGTGCACCCGGCAACGGTCCTGTCTGTACACTTGATAGTGAACCGTGTATAAGAAATTATCACCTGAGATTAAAAAAACCGGATCACCTGAACCAACCTGTCGCGTAAAACCGCTTCAGTGATCCACCGGCATCCGTTAAACCATCTAGGAGATAACTCTATGGCAAGAACCATTATGGCATTGGATCAGGGAACCAGCAGCTCCCGGACGGTTCTCTTTGATGAGAGAGGAAAAGTCATCGCAACCGCCAGCCAGCCATTCGATTCAATCTTTCCCAAACCGGGTTGGGTGGAACAGAATCCTGAAACCATCTGGCAATCCCAGAAAAAAACCATCACGGATGTATTGTCAATATCAAAGCGAACCATGGCGGATATCACGGCCATTGGGATCACCAATCAAAGAGAAACGGTCATTGCCTGGAACACGTCAACCGGAGAGGCTGTTGGGAATGCGATTGTCTGGCAGTGCCGGCGGACCGCATCCTTCTGTGATGAGCTTAAAAAAGAGGGATTTGAGGAGCAAATCCGTCTTAAAACCGGTCTGGTTGCCGATCCCTACTTTTCCGGGACCAAGATCCGCTGGATGTTGAAAGAGAACCCCAGGATCCGGGCGCTGGCTGATCAAGGCCATCTGGCCTTTGGAACCGTTGACAGCTGGTTGATCTGGAAACTGTCGGGCGGAAAAACCCATGTCACAGACGCCTCCAATGCATCCCGGACCCTGCTGTACAATATTTTCGACAACCGCTGGGACGAGGAGATTATCGAGCGTCTTGAAATTCCGATGGCAACGCTTCCCGAAGTCTGTGACAGCAGCGGCATCATTGCAACCACCGATACATCTGAATGGGGTGCCGCAACGCCTATTGCCGGTATCGCTGGTGATCAGCAGGCCGCGCTTTTCGGTCAGGCATGTTTCGAAACGGGTATGGCAAAGAACACCTATGGTACGGGCTGTTTTCTTCTGGTGAATACCGGTGAGCAGCCGGTGCGATCTCAACATGGCCTTCTGACAACCATAGCCTGGAAGATCGATGGGAAAACATCCTACGCCCTCGAGGGATCAACCTTTATCGCCGGAGCACTCGTCCAGTGGCTGCGGGATAAACTTGAGCTGTTCCCGAATGCAGCAGATACTGAGGCCATGGCAAATGCTGTTGACGACAGTGGCGGCGTGTATATTGTACCTGCATTTGTCGGTCTGGGGGCTCCATACTGGGATCCATATGCCCGTGGAACGATAATCGGCCTGACACGGGATACCAACAAGAATCATATCGCCCGGGCAGCGCTGGAAGCTATTGCTTACCAGTCATGGGATCTGGTCAATGCCATGGTCCAGGATACCGGCAACCCTCTCAAACTGTTGCGGGTGGATGGGGGCGCCACAGCCAACAACTTCCTGTGTCAGTTCCAGGCCAATATTCTGAATCTGGCCGTCAGCCGGCCTAAAATCATTGAGACAACAGCCATGGGCGCCGCATTTCTGGCAGGATTGGCAACCGGCGTCTGGAATTCTCTCGACCAGATTCAGTCCATGTGGCAGGAAGATCACCGGTTTGCTCCGCAACAGGAACAGAACGAGATCGATAGGCTGTTGAAAGGCTGGCATGAAGCCATCGCGCGTACACGAAGCTCATGAAAACAGCCCGTTATAGGGGGCACTATCAGAGGTGCAGCAACCGCTCAAACAACTATTCCGTGAGATGATTGCTGTCCTGCGGGACCGTGCAGGGTACTTTTTCCCCGGTTGCGCGCACTGTTTGCTCAACTGGTGTGCAAATGCCATTTTGGGGAAACACAGATCTGGTTCAATTGAAACCCCCAACTATCGACAAAGGCTTCTTAAGACGGAGACCCATACATACAACCCTGCCCCGGGTGGGACACAACGAACCATGAGAATGATATCGCTTGAGGGGTGCTGTTCTCATATAACGAAATCAAGTGGAAGATGATGACTTACCAGGAAATTTTGGACTTTCACGGGCATGAGTGTCCAGGTGTGGCCATCGGTTACCGAATGGCCACTTCCGCTCTCGAAAAACTGAATGCACTACGATCCGAGGACGAAGAGATCGTGGCTATTGTCGAAAATGATGCCTGCGGGGTGGACGCCCTCCAGTGCATTACCGGCTGTACCTTCGGGAAGGGCAACCTGATTTTCCATGATTACGGCAAACAGGTCTACACCCTCTTCTCCCGTCAATCAGGAATTGGCATTCGCATTTCATACCATGGCAAGGCAGTGCCGGCATCCGTCAGAAAATCTCGGACGGCTTTCACACAATGGATTCTAAACGCCCCTGCCCAGGATTTGATGGATATCACAGAGGTTCATATACCGGAACCGCAGATGGCTCAAAGGCGGCAATCCATAAACTGCTCCAAATGCGGCGAAGCAGTGATGGATTCAAGGATCAGGATGATCAATGACAAACCGTTCTGCATTCCCTGTGCTGAATAACGAAAGCGGGGGATAGGAACACTGCTAAACATAAATCCCTTTGACCGTGGCTGGTCCCCGGGAGCCGCCACTACCCCGGATCAAATTTTCAGCGGTCCGTTTTGCCTGTTTGATCATCTCATTGGCGCCGATCCCTTCCCAGCCGAATCCGCTGATGAACAATCCGGGAAAACCGTTTTCCATGGTCTCTCGATAGGTCTGAAGTCGGGCATGGCCGATTTCCAGCTGAGGGATTCCGATCCGGGGTCGGATCACTTTTGCATATATCGGTTTTTCCGGCAGCGGCATGAGCTGGCGAAGATCACTACAGGCAGCTTCAATCAGATCATCATCGGACAGGGTGAAATGGTGTGGATTTCGAATACCCCCCACCAGGACTTCGAGACTTTGCATCCCCTCCGGGGCCCTTCCTGGAAACATGTGGGTTGGAAACAGGGCTCCCAGCGCAAAACGGTTTTCCGATGTCGGTGCCAGGTATCCGAAACCAAACGGAATTTTCACGTCATCTGCAAACCCCAGAAGAATATTGGCTACCATTGCTTCGGGGACCGACAGCTGTGGCGCAGTCTGCAGCACATTCAGCAGTGGCAGGGCACGGTTGATATGGAGTCCGACAACCAGATTTCTGGCCGAATAGACCCCGGTATTCGTATCAACCCGCCACAATCCGTCTGATTTTGACAGCCGCTTGACCTCTGAATTGAGAACCAGGTTCTTGTCGGCGGCCAGTTTGATGACCAGACGTTCCATACCCATCTTGAAACTGACCATCGAAGGCATGCCGTTACCGACCTTGTTCTTCTGAGACCTGATGGCCCCCCGCAATACAGAACCGGCCTCCATTTCCAGTTTCCGCAGGCCGGGCATCGCCGCATCAATACTGAGTTTTTCGATATCCCCGGCATAGGTCCCCGTCAGAATGATATCGGCAAAAGGAAGTATCGATCGCCCAAAGCGGTGAGTCGCCCAGTCAGCAACGGTCTGTTCATGCGGCAACGGTCTTCTCCACAGATCCCCGAGGAGACGGAGCTTGGCCCACAGTGGCAGCAGGTCGCTGAGAATGATTTTCGGTGGTGTTTGAGGGATGGTCTTCAGTCTGCCATTCAAACAGATATACCGCAGAAATTTTCGCAATGGCGCTTTCTGTATGTCACCATCTAGTTTCAGGTCATCCAGCAGTTCCCGGCTCTCCTCAATATTGTCCAGGAATCCGTGGGGCCCCCACTCTGCAAGAAATCCGTCTATATTCAGACTTTGAATCGCACCCCCGGGGCGATCCGATTTTTCAAGCAGCAACAGCTCAAGGTCTGGGCGCAGCTTATTTAGAAAATGGGCAATGCTTAATCCGGACAGACCCGCACCAACAATGATGACATCATGATTTGTCATAAGCAGATAACGCTATTTTGTGAGGACGACTTTAAACATCCGGGAATTTGAAAGATAAAAGGTGGCGATTTGACCGGGAAATCCGGACAGCCGGATCTTCAATATATTTCTTTCCAGATGGTTCACCCGAATCTGCATATTGTCCAGAAGCTGCCATTTGACTTCTGTTACCGGTTTATCAATCGCCGTTATTTCAACCCAATAGTCCTGATCCGCTTTCATTGGAATCACTTCGCCCCTGGCACTGACCCTGAACCCCGGCAGATCCTTGAGCGTATTGATCAAGCAACCGGGCAGGGGTCCCCTGGCATAGGTCTGCTCCTCATTCAGATTATCCCTGTCAGCGACCTGCACAATAAACGAACGGTCACCGTTGAGGAAAAAATGGGTGCTTTCACATTCCTTCCCGTTCAGTTTAACAAGAATCGTATTTCTGTCCAACCAGGACACTTCGGTTTTCATCTCCGACATGGATTCCCAGCGTAATCGTTCGATATATGGATACCGGTTCGCCGGAGCAATATAGACAGCATATTGTCTATCTGACACCAATTGCAGGTTTTCGTTCCGACCTTTGATCATAAACATGGGACTGGGAACGGCAGCCGTTTGAAACGTCCAGGTCTTGCCGACGGGCCTCCCGTCCGCTTTTACCATCAGTTCCACACGATAAACGGTATCCCACGCCAGCCGGTTGAGTGGAAACAGTGCAAAATCAAAGGCTGAGAACCGTTGGTTGGGATCGAGACGCTTTGTTAGCAGACGTATCGGGACAACCTCGGTATTGGTATCCTGTTGAAACAGCTTGAACCGCTCCAGTTCAACTTTTTTGAAAAAAGACGGATTCATCTGCACTGAAATCGGGTACCCGGAAACGCGATAATCCGGCAGGGGATCCGGCGTTTCATCATAAAAAACCGGCGGAATACCCAGCGCCCCGTCTAACGGCCAGACGACCATTTCGGGATTCTGTTTCCAGACCTCGTTTTTTCGCAGGTCGAAATCCACGGCAGACACTTTCCCTTGATGCCTGCAGACAGAGGTATAAAAAGGGCCGTCATTCAAAAAAATGCCGTACCGGCAGAAACGGTTCAACCGGTCGTTGCCCATGTTGTAAACAAAATTCAAACCCTGGTGATTGCGTTCGATCCCAATACCGAGTTCATTTTTTGATAAATCAAGGAAGGCAAAGCGATGGTAGATGGCACTCATCAGACCATCAATGGAATTTTGGGCATCTTTCTGGCCGGCAGAAAAATTTTCCGTGACATCCCTGGAGGCATAACCGGCAAATAGCGCCCGGTCATCTGGTTTTTCACCCGTGAATTCAGGTCTGTTTCTGGATTGCAGGTGACCAGCCAGATTATTTTTTGACAGATACCGCGCATGATTGGCTGCCGATTTTTCAAGGATGGAACTTCTTGAAAACGGAATTAATCCGGCTCGGGTGCGAAGCTGGTTGATATACTGATATGCGGATTCCTTCTCCTGTTGCGGGATCCTTTCAGCAGTCAACTCTGCTGCAAACAGCAGGAGCAGACAAAAAAGGATGGCAAGCAGTTTGGTGGACATGATTATGCGATTGATGGGTCGAAAGCCATCCCTGTTTTCGAAGTTCCGTTTTCCCCATTCTGTTCCCGAGTCCAGATCATCATAAACTGCTGGACCGTTCTTCCTGCCGGTTTATCATGATTATTTCTCTGGGCAAAACGCCGAAACTCAAGAAACAGGGCCTCTTTTTCGTAAGGAAGACCGCTGTTGTCTGCATAGTGAAAGAGAATTTTCTCCAAATGTTGAAAGACAGGCACTTCGTAAAACAACTTCAATCCAAACCGGTCGTCAATCGCTCTTTTTTCATCAATCGCCTGTTTCTGTTCGGGATACCGTTCATCAACCTCGCCTCTGAAGACCAGATCCTTACGATTAGCCGTCGCAATCACAATCAGATTGCTCGCGGGGGACAGGACACTGCCCTCCATAATGGTCTTCAGATTTTTATAGTCGATATCATCCTTTTCAAAACTCAGGTCATCACAAAAAAGAATGAACTTTTCCTTTTTCCCCTTTAAGATTCGGGATAAATCGGGAATCAATGCCAGGTCACTCTGCTGGATTTCAATCAGCCGCAGGCCCTTCTGAACAAATCGGGTCAGCAATGCCTGGACAGAGCTGGATTTTCCGGTCCCCCTGCCACCCCAGAGCAGGACATGGTGAGCGGGTCTGCCTGCCAGAAGGTTTTCAGTATTCTCAATCAGACGCTCTTTATTTTTCTCAATCCCGATCAGGTCATCCATCTGCATCCACCGGCCCGGTGTCACCCCCCGCAGCGAGCAAGTGCCTTCAGCTGTCCTTTTTACCAGAAAAGCGGGATAAAGACTGTATATCCCCCCCGAATTTCTATCCCAGAATCGGGTCAGCCTTTCCGGCATCTCTTGCCACTGCCCGGCCGCAATGATATCTGAAAAAAATGAATCAATCCCCGACGGCAGCGGCTCCTGTCTCTGCGACTGGTTTTCAGTACCAGGATCATGAATCTCAGGGCGGTTTCCGGCACCCAGTTCAATCAGATTTAAAAAACTCAGGACCTGGTGATAGGGACACGTGTAATACAGTTTTTCGAATAATGCACAGATTTGACTCAGAATCGGACCCTGTTGATCCGAGTTGAAAACACCACGTATATCCACATAGGAGGACTGATCCGAAAGTATCTCCAAAACAGTTGACCGCCATGGCTTGATATCCAGTTTCATGGCCGGATCGTCCAGTCGTTTCCAGACAAGGGCACAATATCGGTTCCAGGTTGCCAACAGGCCATCGGGGGATCTCAACTCAAGACTCAACCATTGCTTCTGTCGGTCGAACAGTTGCAGCAGTCCCTCCTCCTGTTTGACCTTCCATTGCAGCAGCAACTCTTTTTCCATCCGTTCAAACAACCTTCCGATAAGTTTCAGAATATCATTTGATTCGAACAGGCTCCGGCAACCGCATATCTGAACCCGATCCAGAATATCACCCACGCTGTCGAGCATCTCTTCATAAACCCGGTCAATGGCCGCTTCATCCCACTTCTTACGATCCATAGCAGTCGAACTGTCTTCTTTTCTTTTCATCAGGATTCAGAAATCTGTTTTGCGTCTTGATTGACAGGGCTGGTTCCGCTATCTTTCGCCAGTCGTCTACAGGTGCTTGTAAAATGCTTTGTATGCCTTGTAGGTGTGATAAATATCCACTTTCGAGGCTATTTCGAAGGGAGAATGCATGGAGAGCAGTGCCGTCCCGCAATCAACCACATCCATGCCATACTTGGCCAGATGATAGGCGATCGTCCCGCCGCCCCCCTGGTCTACTTTCCCCAGTTCCGCCGTCTGCCACAATACCCCCTCCTTATTGAATGCACGGCGAATACTGGCAACAAACTCGGCATGGGCCTCGTTTGATCCGGATTTCCCTCTGGATCCGGTAAATTTTGTCAGACAGACACCAAATCCAATTTTTGCTGCATTCATCGGTTCATTCACCTCTTTCCATTCCGGATCAATCCCCGCATTCACATCGGAGGAGAGAAATTTCGAATTTTCCAGAGACTGGATCAGCAGATTATAGTCATTTTTGCCGAAATGCTGCAGTACATCATTCACCATACGTTCGATCAGATTCGAAGCGGCTCCGCTGTTGCCCATCGATCCGATCTCCTCTTTATCGAAAAAAACCATCACCATGTTTTTGCCGGTCTTCTCCGCCTCACTATCAAAAAGCGCCTTCATCCCCAGATAGGCACAGACACGGTCATCCTGCCCATGGGCTCCAACAAAGCTGCGGTCAAAACCGACATCCCGTGATTTCCCAGCAGGTACAAGCTGAAGCTCCGCACTGACAAAGTCCTGCTCCTTAAATCCATATTTCAAGTGGAGTGTATTTAAAATATTGAGTTTGACCGCATCCTTTTCCGATTTAAATTGATAGGGTATGGAGCCAACCAGTATGTTGAGCTGTTCACCTTCTATCACGGTTGGTGCTGTTTTCTTGTTTTGATTCTGCGCCAGGTGGGGCAGAATATCGTTTATGGTAAAAACAGGATCCTCGGGATCTTCTCCAATGGTAATCGCAATCTTTTTTCCACTCTCCAGAACAACAACCCCGTGCAATGCGAGAGGCCTGGTTACCCATTGATATTTTTTAATGCCACCGTAGTAGTGGGTCTTCATATAGGCCATATCTTCAGACTCAAAAAGGGGAAACTGTTTCAGATCCAGCCTGGGTACGTCGATATGGGCCCCGTTCATTAAAAAGCCCTGGTTCAAGGTTTTCAGATTGTTTACAACAACCAGGGCTCCGGCAACGTCATCATACGTTAAGAACAGTTTTCGATCCTCTTTGCCAGCCTTTGCGATCGGGACAAACCCTTGTGCTTCTGCCAGTCTGGAGATGGTCTGCACGGATTCCCGTTCTGTCTTGCTGTTGTCAAGAAACTGCTTGTAACCTTCGGCAAGATTGAAAATTTCCTTCTCTTCTTTCTTTCTTAGCCCATCCCAGCCCGATTTTTTTTTGAACAAAAGGGCTTCTCCGAGTTGTTTTAATGTCTTGCTCGTTTTTTTCTTTTTCACGGTTTTCGGCATGGCTCCTCTATAAGTATGCTTCTTGAAATCTGCAATTCATGTTCATCCGGATAACAGAATAAAACAGGCTCAATAGCCCCTGAACCGTCCGCGCGCTATTCTGTATCCTTTTTTAATGCAGCTGGAAAGGGTATTGGTTTTTGGGAGTGAAGGATTGAACTGTCACAGAGACCGAACCTTGATTCTGTGTATCGACAGGGAAGTCAAGCCTGAAATACCGTCCTGAATATGGGCAATGAGATACGGGGCTGTCTGACCGCCAGCCAGCCCGCGAAATTATTCCCCCTCCTATCCATTTCTGACACGAGCCTCACGAATAGTGCCGTTGTTCTGTTGTAACGCTATTTTCCAATGACCCTTCAGGAATTGGAAGACACGGTCACAGCGTATACAGGGGTAGTTTTCGATCCCTGTGGTTGTTTTATATCGATCCGGTTGATCCCGTCTATAAGCTCCGAACCTGCTCCAGTTCCTCTTCGTAAAGTATTTTTTCGATATCCAGTAGGATTTTTACTTTGTTGTCGACCTTTCCCATACCTTTGATATAACTGCTGCCAACCCCGGCATGGGTTCTGGGTGGCGGATCCATCTGGTTTTCGGGAATATCAATGACCTCATTCACGGTATCGACGATCAGACCGACTGAAATATCGTTAATCTTGACAACGATAATACAGGTTCGATCATCATACTCCCTGGCTTCCAGCTTGAATCGGGCCCGAATGTCCATTACGGAAATCACCTGTCCCCGGAGGTTGATCACCCCGATAATAAAATCAGGCATATCCGGAACAACCGTGATTTCCTGCATCACAATGATCTCAATCACATGACGAATCTCAATGCCATAATCCTCCTTGCCAATATGGAAGGTCAGGTATTTATCCTTCTGCTCATCTCCATCCACATCATCATCAAAGGAATCCAGTTCAGCATTCAGCTTTTCATATTCTGCCATTTTGCCCTCTGTTCAGGTTTATTGATTTGACCCCACCTGGAAATTTTCACCTGCTGAATTCAGCCGTTGATATGCTCTTCAATGCCAGGCAGGCGATCGATACGCAATTCAAACAGCATTTCATACCCGTTTCTTGGCTGCTCTTTTTTTGGCCGGTGCTTTTCGAGTTGATTTCTGCTTTTTGCCCATCGCTTTGCCTTCCAGTAACGAGAGTGCTTTATCCAGAGACAGATCGTTGATATCCAGATCTTTTGGAATGGCTGCGTTGGTTTTCTGGTGTTTCACATAGGGTCCATATGGACCGACATAGACGTTCACAGGACTGTTATCTTCCGGGTGGTTGCCAAGCTCTTTAACAGGCTCAGATGTTTTTTTGCGGGACCGTTTTGGCACACTCAATATCTCCAGCGCTCTCTCCAGATTAATATCGATCACACTGTCTTCCACTTTGAGAGATCGATAATCTTTGCCATTGACCGGATCGTCATGCAGGATATAAGACCCGTAGCGGCTGATCCCGGCCGTAATCTTGCCCTTGGTATCCGGATGTTCCCCGATCAAACGCGGTAGTGAAAGCAGTGCCAGGGCTTTTGGCATATCGACTTCCACATCTTTCATCCCTTTTGGCAGGGTCGCCCGCTTGGGTTTCGGTTTCCCCTCCTCGGCTTTACCCAGTTGCAGATAAGGACCGTAAGTACCGTGCAGCAGATAGACCGGCTCTGATGTTTCAGGATGAATACCGATCTCTTCGGACCCTTTTGCCTGCTGCAGAAGAATCAGTTCAACGGCCTCCTGGTCCAGATCTGATGGTGTAATCTCCTTCGGAATCGAAGCAGTAATCTTTTTACCGTCTGCATCCGGATCTGTTTCAAGGTACGGTCCGAACCGTCCGATACAGATTTTCGCCTTGAGATCCGCAAACTTCAATGTTCGAAATTCACCTGCAGGAATCGCTTCAGTTTTCTCAACTGCCTTTTTTTCCAGACCGTTCTTACTCAGAAAAAATTTCTTCATATAGGGGATCCATTCGGTCTGTCCGGCAGCAATTTCATCCAGAACCTGCTCCATTTTGGCCGTAAATCCCGGATCCACCAGTTCCGAGAAGTGCTCCTCCATCAGATTGGTCACGGCAAAAGCGGTAAAACTGGGAACCAGTGCCTGCGCGACCACCTGGACATAGCCTCGATTGACAATCGTATCAATAATCGAAGCATAGGTGCTGGGTCGTCCGATGCCTTCCTGTTCAAGTTTCTTGACCAGGGAGGCCTCTGTATATCTCCCGGGTGGTTGTGTTTCATGCCCTTTGGCCTCCAACTCCTGACATTCAAGAAGTTCCTTCACTTCCAGATCCGGCAGAATGATTTCCTGCCCTTCCAGAGCGGCATCCGGATCATCGGATCCCTCGACGTAGGCACGGAAAAACCCGGGAAATAGAATTCTTTTCCCCTTTGCCTGAAATTCAGCCTCATCCACTTCGATAATGGCCTTGATATGAACCTGTTTGGCATCCGCCATCTGGGTGGCGAGGGTTCGTTTCCAGATCAAATCATAAAGGGCCAGTTCCTGCCCCCCCAGATCCGCCTTTGCCGGATGTATGAATTTCGACCCGGCCGGGCGGATCGCCTCATGAGCTTCCTGTGCACCCTTGGTCTTTCCTGTAAACTTACGGATCGTACTGTTCAGATACTCTTTCCCATAAATGGATGTCACGCTTTTTCTGGCGGCCGTAATGGCCTGCTCGGACATCTGAACCGAATCGGTTCTCATATAGGTGATAAATCCTCTTTCATACAAGCCCTGCGCAATCCGCATGGTTTTTCTCGGCGAAAGCCGCAGCTTCCGACTGGCTTCCTGTTGCAGGGTCGACGTGATAAAAGGAGGGGACGGTTTGACGATACTGTTTTTTTCAATCACCGATTTCACCCGCCACTCCTGATCTTCCAGTCGACTTCGCAAGATGCGGGCCTCTTTTTCATCCAGTAGCAGGACTTTTTTCCCCTTCGCGATTTTTCCCGTGTTTTCATCAAAATCCGACCCCCGGGCGATTTTCTTCTTGCCCAGCGTTTCCAGGGTGGCTGTAAACGACTGTCCTTTTTTGTTCAGCTGCGCTTTGAGATCCCAATAACTCCCTTTTTGAAACGCCCTGCGTTCCCGCTCCCGCAAGACAATCAGTCGCACAGAAACGGACTGCACCCGTCCAGCGGACAAACCGACGGCAACTTTCTTCCACAACAGGGGTGACAGTGTATAACCGAACAGACGATCCAGAATGCGACGTGTTTCCTGAGCCCTTACCAGGGACATATCGATGTCACGGCAGTTGTTGATCGACTTTGAAATCGCTTCCTTGGTGATTTCATGAAACACCATGCGTTTTATGGGAACTTTTGGATTCAAGACAACCAGCAGATGCCAGCTGATGCTTTCACCCTCCCGGTCCTCGTCAGTTGCGAGAATCAGTTCGTCAATGTCTTTCAGTTGTTTTTTCAGGTCGGCAACAACCTTTTTCTTATCCTTGGGAATAACATAGAGCGGTTCAAAATCCTTTTGAACATTCACGCCTAATTGGGCCCAGGGCTCCTTTTTAACTTTTTCCGGAATTTCAGATGCTGACTGGGGCAGGTCCCTGACATGACCCATTGATGCAACCACTTGATAGCCTTTCGGTAGAAAATCCCGGATGGTTCTTGCTTTGGTCGGTGATTCAACAATCACGAGAGAAGTCATTCAAATCCTTTAAACTCTTTTTTACAATAATATGGATACGCACGAAAACATAGAAATAAGCCTGACTATGAATCAGTTGTCAAGTGCAAAGATAGGATTAAATGATTTCATTCAACTTTGTTGCGAACATAATTACTTGAAATATAAAATAATCATTCTGTCGATGGTTGAAGCTGATGCCATTTTAAATCCAAAAGTTGGTATCGTTGCTGTTTATGCAAACGCAACAATGATCCAAATATTATCATATCAATTTTATATATAGCAACCTGTTTTGGTTGATCCCTGCAGGGAATCAAGGTGAATAGTCCGCTGACAGCGGTTGCGTCAGAAAACAGTAATTGCTTAAAGTCACTGTACAAATCAACCTATCCAGTTTAAACTCACTGTAACGGATGAATAATGGAGTCAACCAGGTCCCTCTGAACAGGCGTTCATCTGAGCCGGTGTTTTAAAACGGTGCACCAGCCGACCTATTGTCCTGCTTCCTCCCCCACATTGCACGATACTGAAACAAGAATCGGTAACAAGGATCGTCTTATGAAGCTGAATCTTCTCGTAGCGACATCACAACTGAACAGCCAGATTGGCAACACTTTGGGAACCGGGTCATCGGAAGGTTTGTCACATCTTGCCCGACTCATGTCAGAATGCGGAATTCGAGGCGATATCTTTGATCTTCCCAACGGGAGCCAGCACCCCGGCACAGCCAGCCCTTTTTCACTCATCAGCGGATTTGCATTGAAGACCGACGAGATCAGTTTTCGCAACCTGCCGGAGTTGCGAGACGATCCACAACTGATGTCCCATCTTGAGAAAATATCTGCAAACTATAACCGGTTCTTCCGGCAGAAAAGAACCGTCAACTATGCGTTAAAACGATCAATCATGCCCTGGGTGCTGGAATCGTGCTATCAGAATTTCTGTAACCGGGAATATGAGCATCGGCTGGAGCAGTTCGACAACTTTTGCACACTGGCCGGTTACTGGCTTGACGACTATGCGCTTTATGAAACCTACAAGGAAAAAGAGATTGATTTGACCGCCCGTGGTTACTGCCAGAAAGAGAGTGTGGAATCCACAACATTCCGAAAAACATTCGAAGAAAGGATCAATTTCTATAAATACCAACAGTTTATTTGTTATGAACAGAAACAGGCCATCCGGCAGGAATTAAAAAAACTGGCAGTGGGACTGGTCGTCAATCTTCCGTTTGGTGTTGAAGTACAGAGTGCTGATGTCTTTTTTCACCCTGAAGTATTTGATGATTCCCTGCAGGTGGGCTGTTCACCCGAACCGGAGCACGGTTATCCCGAACAGGCATGGGGCATTGCTGCTTACCGGGAAAAAACGCAGGGATTGCGCAGGTACCTTGAAGAAAAGATGAAATGGCTTACCCTGTTCGGAGATGGCATTTTTCTGGATCACATGGTGGGCTGGTCTGGCCAGTATGTCCTCCCTATGCATATTCCTCCGGAAAGCGTTTTTCCTCACGGTCAGTTTCTCACAACCGATCATATTGAAAGAAAAAGCAATATTCACTGGTTTCTGGACATCCTGCTGCAAACAGATTTGGAAATCCGAGGTGAAATCGCCGGGGACCACCAACGGGTCCTGGCTACGATCGAAGCGATCGACGAGTACCTGGCGGCAGGACATGAAATTGGTACCATGGCCATTCCCCGGTGGGAGACCCGCAACAACCGGCTCAAACCCCTGTGCGATTACAAACCCGCCACCCTTACCATGGTCGAAACCCATGATACATCAACCCTTCTGCAATATTTGTTGAATAGAAAAGGGTACAATGAGGATTTTGAGACCCGCGAGCAAATCCTGATGTTCTGCCAGCGTGTTGTTGGATTGCCTTTTTTTCTCGAAGACGTCCCCTTGACACTGGACGCCTGCAGCAGTTCATTCTGGTTCGAAATTTGCTGCAGGTTCACCGCTGGAACACCCTCTAAGGAACTGGTTTTTACACTCCCGGGTCTGCTTTCACTCTTGAGTAAAGATCACCGTTCTGCAACGATCGAAAACAATATCAACATCAAGCCTGGAACCTCGGGCGCTGTTGGTAATGGCTGGGGAAACTGGAGCTATTTTTCCCCCCCTATCGAAACCATGGTGGATGATGCAGAAGTCAGGCAAGCTCTTAAAACCCTTGGAGATCGATCTTTTGCCCCTTTCGACTATTTTCACACCTATCAGGATCCCCAGAATACCGACCTGCCGCTGAATATCCTCTATTCGAAAATTCAGAACCGGGAAATCATTTTCAGGGACAAACAAAATGGATGGACGGTCTGGGAAAGGCCTTCTGGATATATTACACATCTATTTGTGCTGGAACTGGTCATTCAGAATGCAGCTGAAATGGAAGTGTGGCAGCGAATAGACGTGGAAAGTATCCTGGACCTGGATTTTGAGGGAAACTACACCTTCCTGGACTTAAACAACGACCTCGCCGTCTATACCTATGATGCCCGGGATCTGAAAGCCAATCAGCTTTTTATCCGGCTGGATGCAGGTCAGATTCACCATTTTCTGGTGGTTCAGGATACCTGAACAAAATAGCCACTCGCCGGTCTTACCCGGCATGGTGATCCTCAAAACCCCGGGATTGATCTGTCTCCCGGGATCCCGGCGGTGCCAGGGATCGGTGTCATTGTCTCTCCACACGCTGTGTCCCGGTTTGAAAAACAACTCCCTGCACAGGAAAACCGGTAACAATCCCTTCCGTGAACCAAGAGCCTGAATGCCGTTTGATCTTTTTATCAAAATGTTGAAAAATCGGGTGGAGGCGATCGAAGACAGTGAAAATGAATCATCGATCCCGGTTTCATCCTCGAAGCCGTTTTTGTAAAGCAACATCTATATCAGGGGACACAGAATGGAGATTAAAACCGTAAAGATTGAAAACCCGGAAGGACTGAACCTGATCCTGGGTCACTCTCATTTCATCAAAACCGTTGAAGATATCTATGAAGCGATGGTCAACTCGGTGCCCGGGGTAAAGTTTGGCGTCGCTTTCTGCGAAGCTTCTGATGTCTGCCTGGTCCGATATTCCGGAACCGATGATGGACTGGTGGCGCTGGCCAGGAAAAACGCATTGACACTTTCAGCAGGGCACACCTTCATCATTTTCATGCGGGATATCTTTCCAATCAACGTCCTAGGTGCTGTTAGAAATGTTCCCGAAGTCTGCCGGATCTTCTGTGCAACTGCCAATCCCGTTGAGGTCATCATTGGCGAAACGGAGCAGGGACGGGGAATCATGGGTATCATTGATGGATTTGCGTCCAAAGGAATTGAGACAGAAGATGACATCCAATCCCGGAAAGGTTTGCTGAGAGCGATTGGATATAAACAGTAACAATAACTATTCACCTGTATCCACCCCGAAGATTCCGCCTTTAGGCATCGGGTTTCAATATGCCGTGCTTGGAAACGGTCAGACCTGTCATCGACCGCGGGGGAAGGACCTCACAGACCCTGTCAGCGAAGGAATGCCCACTGCCACCGCATTGACACCCCGGTGCAGCAGTGGCCCGGAAAACAGAATCGGCAGTCTTCATTTTCCGGATCTGTCGTAACGCCCTTGATATCCTGCACAAAGAGCTTTCAGCGGGCCCCTGACTCAGATAATCCGCTGCCCGAACAGAGATCCTGCCAGGTCGACGGCTGATTTGGCCGTCTGGTTCTGATGGTCGATCAGGGGATTGATCTCCACGATATCCAGCGAGCGGCAGCGTTCCGTATCGGCAATCATCTCCATCAACAGCTGCGCTTCCCGATAGGTGATCCCACCCGCTACGGGTGTCCCGACACCCGGGGCAATGGATGGATCCAGGCTGTCCATATCCAGGCTGACATGAATTTCAGGCATATGAGACAGGTACTTTAATGCCGATTGGGCGACTGCCCGCATGCCCATCTCATCAATATCCCGCATGGTAAAAACCTGGATTCCGCTCTGTTTCAAACGGGTCCTTTCTTCCGGGTCCAGATCGCGGATCGCGATCATAACGGTGTCACGGGGATTTATCTTCGCCCCGGGCCTGCCGATATCCACGAGCTGTTTTGAGCCTTCACCGATCAATGCGGAAAGTGCCATCCCATGCACATTTCCGGAAGGGGATGTTTCCGATGTATTGAAATCACCGTGGGCATCAATCCAGATCACTCCCCGTGGCCCATGGTGGGTGATACCGCCGATCGTGCCGATGGCGACTGAATGATCACCGCCCAGAAAAATCGGAATAGATCCACCAGTCGTCAATTCCCGGGCTTTCTGGTAGATTTTTTCACATGAATGGTGGATCGCTTCGAGCAGTTCCCCTTCCCTGACAGACTCCCTTACCGGCACAATTATATTTCCCTTGTCTTCAACCTGGTGCCCCAGTTTTTTCAGCCGCGAAGCGATTCCCGCATAACGGATAGCGCCAGGCCCCATATTGACACCTCTTTTTTCCTGTCCCAGATCGATGGGAATACCGAGAACAACCATGGGAGATTTCATCTGACTCCTCTTTTTTAAATAACAATATTTTTTTGGTTTGCGTCGTCTGACCCTACCAGATCAGCTGACAATTGTCATTATGCCCGAACGTCGAGCCTGGTGCATTTCCCGTTGGATCCCCTGAGGATGGTTTACGGGTTTACAATATATCGCTTTAGTGCGAGGGTGAGTCTCAGTCACCGGTGCCTGACAACTCAAAAACCCTGAATGTTGAATCAGACAATAATGGCTAGCCCGATTAAAAACCCTGCCCGGGTTTCCCCCAAAAGCATATTTTATGGCTGGTGGATTGTATTCTCGAGTATCGTTATTCTGTTTGCGTCATCCGGCATCGGATTCTACTCCCATGGCGTCATTCTGGATCCCCTCAGAATCCAGTACGGCTGGTCCAAGGGAATTGTATCCTCAGCCATCACCTTTTATTTTGCCACCTCCGCCGTCACCGGGATTATCATCGGACCGAAAATTGACCGCTATGGCCCCAAACCCTTTCTGATCATGGGCGCCCTGGTATTTTCCCTGTCCTATTTCCTGTTAAGCCAGATCAACCAGGTCTGGCAGCTGTTCTTTGTCTATTTTCTGGCAGCCATTGGGTGGAGCGGTTCGTCCCTGCTCTCGGTCAATACCTTGATTACCAGCTGGTTCGTCCAGAAGCGAGGACTGGCCATGAGCATTACAATGACGGGATTGAGTCTCGGCGGAATGGTCCTGGTGCCCCTGGCCAGTTACCTCATTGTTTCCCGGGGTTTTCAAACGACGATCATGACTCTGAGCGCAATGTATTCACTGATCATTATCCCTTTTACACTGGTTTTTATCAAAGCCCATCCGTCAGACCTGCAATTGCAGCCGGATGGACTGGCGGTAAAGACACCCGCCCTCAGCCACCTGAAAAAAGTCGTCAACAGGGAAGCCCAGCTTCGCAGATGGACCCGAAGACAGGCCATTATCACCCCGACGTTCTGGTCCATTGTGATCGCTTTTTCACTGGCGCTGTGCGTGCAAATGGCATTTCTGGTTCACCAGGTCTCGTTTTTAAGTATCTATCTGGGAAACATGGGAGCTGCAGCGGCAGTCAGTATCACGACTGCTGCCAGTATCATTGGACGATTGTCACTGGGGACTTTTGTGGATCGCTTCGATAAACGATACACAGCCATGATCTGTTTCCTGGTGCAGGGTCTGACCGTTCTGACACTGGCGTTCTCGCAGCATGTTGTGATTCTCTACCTTGGAACCTTCGCATTCGGGCTGACCATGGGTTCCCTGCTGATGATGCTGCCGCTGATCACAGGGGAATGTTTCGGTATGCTCTCCTTTGGACTGGTTTCAGGTCTCATCGGGGTTTTTTCCACCTCCGGATCCGCATTCGGGCCCATGATTGCAGGATTTATTTTCGATGCCACCCAGAGCTACCAACTGGCATTTATTCTCTTTGCCACCATCAGTCTGATTGCCACAGTCATCGTTCGATTTGCACGACCTCCTGAACGATCTGGATAATATATTAAAACAAATGGATATAGATACCAGACCGCCTATTTTCAATTTCAATGCATTCACTACCTTCCAAAAAGGTCCGTGAACTGCTACCGTTAAATCAGGGCTGCCGGTTGCGCAATTACAGGAGTCCCCCTGTACCGGGAGATCAATCATCCGCTGCAGGGAGGTGATTCCCGCGATTGAAATGAGCGTGATGAATTTCAGACCAGAGCGGTGAGATCCGCAGCAGCCTTTTTAGTTTCATGTTTCGGCAAAAAACTGTTTTCCTGGAGCTTCGTTTTGATGCGCTTCGAACGCAAAGTCATCAAGACAACTTGCACACAATCGGCATACCTGAACAACCACCTTGACCCCCGGGTCACAGCAAGGCAAAAGCGTTCTGAAAACAATTGGTTCTTCAGGCACCATCCAATCGGGAGATAAATATGAGTATTCTGGTCGGCTATGACGGTTCCAACGTATCAAAAGCAGCCATCAACCTCGCCCTGGAACATGCAGCCCTGAATCAGACAAAAATCGACATTATCAGTGTCATGCAGCAGAGTCCCACCTTCAAATACGACGATATTCATCATCTGGAGCGAGAACTTGAGGAAAGTATCAGAGAGCTTGTGAAAGATAATATAACAAAGTACCAGACCCATCTGATCGTAACGGCACATTCTGCCGGAGAAACCCTGGTCGAGTTCGCAGAACAGCACCAGTGCCGGGAGATCATTATTGGGGTCCGAAAACGATCAAAGGTGGGAAAGCTGGTGTTTGGCTCAACGGCTCAGTTTGTCATACTGAATGCGCACTGTCCCGTTGTGACAATCAAGTAGCGAATCGATGAATCAAGAGGGACGCAGCGATCATGATCCGGAAAAACCATTCAGCTGCCCCCTGTCATTTTCTGTGTAAAATCAAATGCCCCGTACAATCCAGTAGACTTCCATCAACAGCTCTGCTATTCCATATGATGTATCAGCAGAACACCGGTCTGCAAGCGAAAAATGCCGCCTGGAGCTTTGATTGACGGATGGTTTTCCTTTTTGCATGGCATCACGGAAACAGAAAAGCGAAAGGGTTTCTCAGCAGAAACGGTTTGTCCCTTTAACTTGCAGTCACCGGTTTTCAGGACCGGAGTGATCTGAATGAGCTGTATCCCGTATACTAATTATAACTGCGAATGGTCATCAAGGTAGATAAAATCAAGTCTCAGCCCATCTATTCCGGTTTACCCAATATCAAGGTCGTGGGAATCGGTGGTGGGGGCGGGAATGTTGTAAACCGCATGATAAAGGATAATGTCCGGGGTGTGCAGTATATTACCGTCAATACTGACGCCATGGCTTTAAGGTCCTCGCTTGCCGATGTGACAATCCCGATCGGCAAGGTGATTACAAATGGACTGGGTGCGGGCATGAAGCCGGAAGTTGGCAGAATGGCGGCCGAAGAAGAAATAGACAGCTTCAAGGAACTACTGGTGGATACGGACCTGGTGTTTCTTGCAGCAGGAATGGGAGGTGGAACGGGAACCGGCGCAATCTCGGTTGTTGCAGAAATTGCCAAAGAGATGAAGATCCTGACTGTCGCGGTGGTGACGACCCCGTTCAGTTTTGAAGGCCCCAAACGAAGTCGGCTCGCTGAAACCGGGATCCAGAATCTGAAAAAACATATTGATACACTGGTGGTTATCCCAAACAGCAAGCTGTTGGAAATTGCCTCTCCAAAGACCACCATGTCCGAAGCTTTTGCCATGGCAGACGATGTCTTGAAACAGGCAATCAGCGGAATTACCAACCTGATTAACCTTGAAGGCGTGATCAACCTTGATTTTGCCGACCTGTATACTGTCATGGCCAACAAAGGCAGTGCCTACATGGGAACTGGCACGGGAAGAGGGGACAACCGGGGTTTGATGGCAGTAAAAAAAGCACTCTCCAGTCCTTTGATCTCACAACCCATTGATGGAGCGACCGGGGTTATTATCAATATCGTGGCCGACGAACAGTTTCCGCTGTTCGATGCCGAAGCTGCGGCCGAATACATTCAAAGTTCGGCGAATCAGGACGCCGATGTCATATTCGGTCTGGTCTATGACCCGAAACTGAAGGAAGAGGTATCCGTGACCGTCATTGCAACCGGATATGACTCCAAGTACAAGATTGAAGCAGCTGAACTGGTTGAACGGATGCCGCTGCGGGTGTCCGACAGCATGAGCCAGCCCATCCTGAAGAACCGGCCAAAAACCCAGCCGGAGAGCAATAAATACCCGGCGGAGGAGATTGAGGTCCCCCATTTTATGAGAAGGCGATTGCCGACATGAGGCAGAAGCCGCGTCCTTGGTTGATTCTTATTACTCCCAGAGATTCAGCTGCGGAAAATAGGACCTCAATTGCAGCAGAATGTTTCTGATCTGGCGATGGCGATTCATGGTATAAAAATGGAAGTGATTGACCCCTCCTGACAGAAGCGCTTCGATCTGTTCAACGGCATAGTCAGTTCCGAATTTCTCCATGTCATCCGCATTTTCGGCATATTTGTTCAGCCCAACTCTCAGTTTTTCCGGGACCGATGCCCCGGACAATTCAGTAATACGGAGAATCTGTTTGGCATTTGAGATTGGAAATATGCCAGCCAGCAGGGGGACGTTTACATTTGCGCGATCCAGGTTTTCAATCATCTCAAAAAGAAAGCGATTTTCAAAAAAAAGCTGTGTGACGATACCGTCTGCACCCGCTGCCACTTTTTCCACCAGGTGCTTGAAATCCTCGTCTCGTGATGGGTTCTCGCTGTGACCTTCAGGGTAACCCGCAACCAGAATTCCCATATCGGACCGCTCCCGAATAAAACGCACCAGTTCAGCGGCATAGGCAAACCCATTTTCGGGTTTGATAAATTTTGCATCCCCGGCAGGGGGATCCCCCCTCAAAGCCAGCACATTGGCAATCCCGTGATAAGCAAGTGATTGCAGCAGGACATCAACCTGATCCCGATTCATACCAACGCAGGTCAGGTGAGCCACACAGGTCACCTGCGCCAGATTCGTCAATGCAGAAGCGATCTCCAGGGATTTATCCGCCGTTGATCCCCCGGCACCATAAGTAACACTGAAGAAATCGGGGTTCATGTTTTTCAGACGCGCAATGGACTGATAAATCTGTTTGATGCCATGACTGGTTTTAGGGGGGAAAAACTCGAAAGAGACATGGGTATT
Source organism: bacterium (assembly GCA_018830885.1). Lineage (GTDB taxonomy): Bacteria > SAR324 > SAR324 > XYD2-FULL-50-16 > XYD2-FULL-50-16 > JAHJRI01. The sequence goes on from JAHJRI010000134.1 coordinate 29,219, forward strand.
ATAGCTGTATATGTCAGATATTTTTTTTTGCACGAATCGTGTCCTGGAGATGGTTGAAAACGGGTCGGTTATACCTGATACAGGGCCCCGTCGATAGTACGGCGTATTGGACAATCATTCCTTTAATCAAAGGGTAACCTGTCATTTTTTTTTACTCAACCCCAAAAAGAGTCTCAGACCGCAAAAGTGAAGACAGCATCAACCTGGAAATGGTTTCCTTCCCGGTGAAACGCAGAGTGGAAAAAGAAAACGGCACTCATAAACAAAGGAAGCGCATCCGGGGTTTGACGCTTTAGCGCGATAAAGATTATAGTAAAAAACAGACGCTAAATAGGAGTCCACACAATTGCCGTTTTATATCTGCCAACAAGAATATTCACCATTCGTTTAGACAAAAACCAATCCGGTAAAAATCCAGCCAGGCGTACTGACATAGGAGTGGTTTTCTGAAAAACGCCCAGCAGCTGCGCAGACTAATTTTTTGACAAAAAGAGATCTTTTCAGGAGCCTTATGGATATAGAAATAACAGTCATTGAAGCACGGGATTTGATGAGATCATCTGACAATAACACCCTGCAATTAATTGATGTTCGAAGCAAGAAAGTATTTGAAAATGAATCGCTGCCCGGATTCATTAATATCCCTTTAAACGAAATCAGCCGTAAAATCGATCGCCTCGATGGCAAAAAAAGAACCCTGCTGATCTGCAAAGATGGAAGCCAGAGTCTTCTGGGGCTGAAACTGCTTGAATCTTGCGGGTTCACCGGGCAGGTTATTCGTGGCGGTTTGGATGACTGGAAGCGAATCATTCAATCACCGCTGAAAGAGACTGAATAGACTGCCATTCACCTGAAGCTGACGTTGGATTTAATTTAGCACCGATTTTCTAATCATGGATATCGATGAAAGATACCGATTATGTTGTCAATGGTGTTTCCCTGGAAGGCGTTCGCAACGGGTATGAACTCGTTGTCATTGGGCTGATGAAAAAGTTGATCCCGGAGTATCCCGAGTTTGATAACTGCCCCCGTTGTATTGAAGATGTTTATGCATTAAGCTTAAGCCGTATTCCCTCAACATACTTCCGCATCAACAGTTCTTTCTCCCTGAATGACGAGCCGGATGAGACGGTGGAAGAGATCGTCCGCTATGCTCTGTTTCAGGTCATCAATCAACCCAAACACAAATAGGTCCAGGCGGATCCACCCATTGGAGTGTCACTATGCCGTTGTATGAATTTAACGGGAAGAAACCGTCCATTGGTGAAGGAACCTGGATTGCACCGAGCGCAGAGATCATCGGTGACGTCACCATCGGTAAAAACTGCTATATCGGCTTCGGAGCGATCATCCGTGGCGATTTCGGACCGATTGAGATCGGCAATGAGTCAGCGATTGAAGAAACCGTGACCATTCATGAGGCAGAAAGAGTTAAAATAGGGAATCGAGTCATCATCGGACACATGGCCATGCTGCATGATGTCACCATCCATGATTTCGTACTCATCGGCATGCAGTCCATGATTTGTGCTTTCGTGGAGATCCAGTCCTGGGCAATCGTCGCCGAACAGTCCCTGGTTCTGAAAAACAGCATCATCCCTTCATATAGAATCTACGGAGGTTCACCGGCAAAGGAGATCGGCATCGTCACGTCAAAACACGAGAAAACACTGCGCATGGGCCAGGATATATATGCAGGTCTGCCAAAGCGCTATCATGACAGTTTTAAGGTCGTGGAACCGGTTTGATCGATTATTGTGCAGTATATTGACGGGTGCCATCATGAGTTGCCAGTCGTAACGACGGCTATGGAATAATGCTTCCGGACAAAATCAAGCTCCCCTCTATCTCATTTGTGCACACTCCCTGCATATTCAATAACAGGTATCCTGATTGTCTGCTGAACCGGTCCCGGGACTACCCCATGAAGCGTTTGTGTCAACGGGTGTAATCCTGGTTCTGTCGAGGTACCGGGATCATGTTTGAGATAAACGGAACATCATGGATTTTATGTCCAAACGCTGCAGTCCGGCAATATCGGGGTTATCGTTCTGATGCCGGTTCGATTGAAACATATTCAAAACCATACCTGACCATGAATATACAAAACATCTTATTTCGAAAAACCAAAAACAGAATCAGGGGGTATTTCCGTGGAAAGGCATCCAGGGATGAATTGTTGACACTTGAAGGGGCATTCATGGATATTGACCATCTGTATCGGAACCAATATCGGTTCTCCGGTGTACCGGCCGTTCTGCATTCACTGCGGGTCGGGACCCTGCTTTGTGATCTGGGGGCGGATTTTAGAGCCGTCATCGCTGGTTTGCTGCATGACACACTGGAAGACACTGACCTGACCAGCAGGGAACTCAGGCAGGGATACGGCAACTGGATGGCAGATATCTCCACATCGCTGAAAAAAAGCCACAATCACCACCAAACCCACCAGAAACTCATGCAGGCCGGCCACAGGGATGTCCGCAGCCTGGTGATCAAGTTCTGCGACCGACTGGACAACATGCGGGAGATTCAATGGCTGGCACCTCACAAACGCAGGCGTATCAGCCGGGAATCCCGTGAGTTCTATCTGCCCTTGGCATCAAAAATTGGTATCCCGACGGATCTGAGAGACGAAATGAAAAGTCTAACCAGCAGATTTATCTGACCTTCCATTTCCCTGCCAGTTCAGTATGGAACCTATCTCCATATTGACACAAAGATACCTTCCTTCGTATGATGTGACTCAAAAAACCTGCCGGTCAGAGCCGCTGCGCCCTGAATTTCCAATCATCCGAACAGGAGCTGATGATGACAAACGATCTTGAGGGACGAATTGAAATCATCCGGGGAGATATCACCCAACAGTCAACAGATGCCATCGTGAATGCCGCAAACGAGTCCCTCCTGGGCGGTGGCGGGGTTGATGGCGCCATTCACCGTGCTACCGGCCGGGAATTGCTGGCAGAGTGCCGAACCATCGGCGGCTGCCCAACAGGACAGGCCCGGATTACAAAAGGGCATCAACTTGCCGCTCGGTTTGTGATTCATACCGTGGGCCCTATCTGGCGGGGTGGAAACAGCAATGAGGCTGAACTGTTGGCTTCATGTTATCAGAACTGCCTGATTCTGGCCCGGGAGCATGATCTGGAAACGATTGCCTTTCCTGCCATCAGCACAGGGGTTTATGGATTCCCGATAGAGAAGGCCACCGCCATTGCAGTGACGAAAGCAATGGACTTTCTGAAGAAGACACCTGAAATGAAAAAAATCGTATTTGTCTGCTTTTCCGGGGAGGACCTGGCCATTTACCTGAAAACACTTGAGGCATATGGAAACAGTCGTTAAAAGCATACTTGCGGCTCTGGAAAAAAATGGATTCCCGGAAAAAAAAGTAACACTGCCTTTCCAGGCAATCTTCAAATCATGCAAAGCACATGCAACAACCCTGGCCGGTGTGTTGAACCACCTGCAAACAACAGATGTTCTGCATGAAATGGTTGGTGACCGCATTCTTTTTTTTCACAGAACATTATCGCCAGCTGCCACAGCGCCTCGGGTAGACCCGTCACCGGTGACGGGTCCTGAAATCCCTGAGGAACTGTATGCCGAGGCCATGGAAAAACTCAAAGCCATGGATCCCGAAGAGGTGGAACGAATCAAGGCGCAGGTCTTGAAACTCTCTCCGGAAGAGCAGGCCGATATGATGAAGAGGGCCGCAGAAATATTTCAAAAGAACGAAAAATAGATCTGCAGCGTTCACGAAACAGAAACGGGATAGCAAACAACCACGTTTCAGATATTCAGAGGATTCATTTTCTGCCTGTAAAAAGGCATTACGCAATTTCCCATCCTTAACCCTATTGGAAAAAGAATATGAAAATAGAAGATAGAATCGAAAACAATTTCGTGGTGTTATCCATTGAGGGCAATATTGTGCTTGAGGATACGGCAAAACTGAAAGAGACCGTGGAGGTTTTCATTGAGGACCCCAATCTTGAAGGTGTCATCCTCAATTGTGAAAATATCCAGTTTATCGATTCGTCAGGCCTGGGGCTGATCGTGTCCATCTACAAAACGCTCCTGAAGCAGGAACGGAAATTCGCTTTGACGGAATTGAATGATCGGACTAGAGAAATCTTCATCCTGACAAAACTGGACAAGATCCTGACGATCACCGATTCAGATGAGAATGCCATCAAGGTGCTGAGCGCCTGATAAATAAGGCCGGTTCACCAGACTGCGGCTCAGATACGCCGCAAAATCCCAAGCGTCCTGATGATTTCCACTTCCTCAAAAAGCGCTGAGGCCAAAGCTGTTTTCCAGACCTCATACGGTGCCTGTCCGCCCTTGGCCGGATCGGGAAAGATATCATGAATGGCCAGGATGCCCCTCGGAATAATGTGCCCGGCCCAGCACCTGTAGTCTCCCAGAGCCGACTCAAGGGAGTGGCCACCGTCAATGAATACCATTGACAGGGGTGTTACCCATCCACGGGCGGCAATGGCAGAAGAGGTAACGATCGGGATAACGATATCTTCAAGACCGGCTCTTTCCAGAGTCAACCTGAACTCACGAAAACTGTCGAAATTTCCCGTTTGGACATCCATGAGATCCCCATCGTGATATGCTTCCCCCGGCTGATGCTCCTCAGAACCCCGGTGATGGTCCAGCGAATATAGAACACCTGCG
>JAHJRI010000135.1 GCA_018830885.1 bacterium
GACGGTTCCTACGTGGCCCACCGAATACGGCGGGGGCGGACTCAGCAAGGCGGAAAACAAGATCCTGACCGAGGAGCTGGCACGGCTGGAGCTGCCTCGTCCCCTGGCCGGTTTCGGCATTACCATGATCGGGCCGACCCTTCTCCAGTATGGAACGGACGAACAAAAGCAGTATTTCCTGCCCCGGATCTGCAGCGGTGAGATCCGCTGGTGCCAGGGGTACTCCGAACCCAATGCGGGTTCGGATCTGGCCAACGTTCAGACCTCGCTGGCGGATGACGGTGACGGATTTATCATCAGCGGTCAGAAAACATGGACCAGCTATGGCGATCTGGCCGACTGGATGTTCTTGATTGGCCGTACGGATTGGGACGTCAAAAAGCAGGCCGGGATTACGTTCATTTTAATGGATATGGATCAGCCCGGTGTGGATGTCCGACCGATCAGACTGATCAGTGGCGAGAGCCCGTTCTGCGAAGTCTTTTTTGATAACGTCAGGGCTTCGAAGAAGCATGTCCTGGGTGAACAGAACAAGGGCTGGCAGGTGGCCAAGGCCCTGCTGGGTCATGAACGGACCATGATCGCAGATGTTTTCGGCAGCACCCGGTCAACAGCCATGGAGGTGACCTCGCTGAAAGAGGCCGCCGAGCATTATATCGGCTTGAAAGACGGCCGTCTTGCGGATTCCTCCATCCGGGAGCGGATGGCCCAGATCCAGATGGATGAAACCTGTTTCGAACTAACGGTTCAACGGAACTTTGACAACATGAAGGCCGGTCACAACCCCGGTTCAGAATCGTCCATGTTCAAGATTTACGGTACGGAACTCAACCAGCGGCGGCTGGAGCTGTTTCTGTCGATCCTCGGGCCGGAAGCCCTGGGTTGGGAAGGGGAGGGATTCACGCCTGAGGAGCTGCGGCTGACACGATACTGGCTGAGGTCCCGCGGAAACACCATTGAGGGTGGCACATCTGAAATTCAATTAAACATTATCGCGAAAGCCGTATTGGGGCTTCCGACATAAAACCGGTTTGGGCTAAAGACAGAATGACGACACACACTCAGGAGAACGTAAATGGAACTCGTATTGACAGATGAACAAAAAATGCTGGACCAATCGGCCCGGAATTTCATTAAAAAGGCTTCCCCCGTCACGCGCATGCGCGAACTCAGGGATAACCCTGAATCAATTGGATATGACAAGGCGGTCTTCAAACAGATGGCCAAACTGGACTGGACCGCCATCCTCTTCCCTGAAGCCCTGGGCGGCATGGGCATGGGCATGGCCGACATGGTCGTGGTGATGGAAGCCATCGGAACCGGCCTGGCACCGGAACCGCTGGTTCCCTCGGTTGTCATGGCAGGGCAGCTGCTGGCGTTAAGCGAAAATAAAGTACTAATGAGCGAATGGCTCGACCCGATCATTGAGGCAAAAAAAGTCCTGGCCGTTGCCTGCCAGGAGAAAAATGGACGGTATGATATCTCGCGGGTGACCACAACTGCGCAAAAAACAGACGGGGGGTACACGCTGAATGGCGAAAAATCCCAGGTTCAGGGCGGCTGGAGCGCAGACGCGGTCATTGTCTCGGCCAGGACATCCGGGCAGGCCGGAGATCCCGATGGGTTAAGCCTGTTTCTGGTCCCCACGGTCGCACCCGGACTGACATTGACCCGACAACACCGGGTGGATTCCCGAAACGCAGCCCGGGTCCGACTCGAAAATGTCAGTGTTCCACAGGCGAATCTCCTGGGGCAGGTGGACAAAGGCGGAGAGATCCTCAGCAAGGTGATTGACATGGCCACGATCGCCCTTTGTGGCGAGATGCTGGGTGGGATGAGTGCTGTCTTTGAACGCACCCTGGCCTATCTGAAAGAGCGCGTCCAGTTTGACGTCGTCATCGGGACCTTCCAGGGCCTCCAACATCGCGCAGCCAGGATTTTTATGGAGATCGAACTGGCTCGGTCGGCGGTCATGGCGGCAGCCCGGGCGTTCGATGAAAAGGATGACCAGGCAGCTGCGTTGATCTCAGTCGCCAAGGCCCGCTGTTCCGACGCATATATCCTGGCGACCAACGAGGCGGTGCAGATGCATGGCGGCATCGGCATGAGCGACGAAGAAGATGTCGGGTTATACATGAAACATGCCCGGGCAGCGGAGATGACCTTTGGCGACGCGGCTTTCCACAGGGATCGCTTTGCCTCGCTCAAGGGGTACTAAGCCCGCAGGCCTTCAATTGCTGACAGACACCTGCAACCACGCATCTGCCCGGCCGTAAACCGGCCGGACCGCATGAAGAAACGGGTTTTCGGGAATTTCTGTCAGCAACGGATCCTGTTCGCAGGGGATCAACCGTTTAACCACTCCCAATCCGTTCAATCGCATACAGGCCCCGGCTCCCATAGCTGAAAAAGTGGTGAATAGATACAAGGTAACACTCTTACGAGGAGGTCAACATGAGTATAAAATTCAATAAAAGAGGTTTTTTTCAACGGTTGCTGGGAATTCCGGCAACGGGTAATCCCGGAGTGGACGGATGCTGGGACTATGCGGATGGGAAGCTGACGGTTGATCTGGGCAAAGCGGTGGAACTGAAGACCCCGGGCGGCGCAATAAAACTCGAAGGCAACAATCTCCCAAAACGGGTACTCGTTGTTTTCGGTGAGGACGGGAACTATCACGCCTACCACAACAAGTGCAGCCATATGGGACGCCGTCTGGATCCGGTTCCCGGAACCGACACCGTTCAGTGCTGCAGCATCAGCAAGTCAACTTACGATGTTGAAGGGGGTTATTTACACGGGCCGAAACATCACCCCATTCTCAGTTTTCCAATAAAAAAAGACCAGGAGAAATTGATCATTTCAGTTTCATAAGCAGCTCATAAAGGGCATCCTGATGAATTGGAACTCAGTAACATCAAAGGGTTGGTGTTTTAAGAACCTTGGAAGTCAGGGATGACTTCCAGGAACTCCATGGATGGACTCGTGCGTTTTTTCAAAGATCAACCCTTCGGTGCCGGTAAGCGCGATAATTTTAATTAGTCAAGGTGCCCGAAAGTGAAAAATCACTTCATGAAGCAGTGACAAGACCGAATCCGGTTGAATATACCAGTAACAGCCACTCAATCAGGCACTATCAGGAGCCATCTCGGCCCAACCCGGACAGGAATCACTGTCCAGCAATACCATCAAACGCTGGTATTGGACTGAAACGGCTGCATCCAAAGCTGTCTACACCCTGCGCGATGTCTGCAGGTCCAGTGAGGACCGCTCCCTGAAAAAAGCGGGTAAACTGCTTTTGATTCCCGTGGAATATAGATAAAGGTCCCCGTTTTTTAAGCAATATTGTCAATTGTCCTCCGGATGATGTCTATTGCGAGATGCCGATGACAACGGCATGTGGGCAGGCACAGTTTTGCCAGCGGCAAAAAGGTCAAACCCTGGGCATATTGCTTTTTCAATCCATTGGCGGCTCAACAGTAAATTTATCCCTTTCTCTGGCATTGTTGCACAGACCCATATCCGGGAGGCGGAATGGGTTGATTCCCTGGCTGACTTGTGTCATGAATGGTCCAGGAAAGGGCATGTTCGTGTTATGAAATGGTGACGATTTGCAGCAGACTTTGTGCGGACGGTCACAAACAGCGGATCTTGATAAACCCGATCAAGGAGGTAACCCGATGACCTATCAGAAAATCCGGCTGGAAAAAAAGGAAAAGATTGCTATCATCACCTTGAATCAACCCGACAAGCTGAATGCAATCAGTCTGGCGATGAAAAATGAAATATACGAGGCACTGGGGGAGATCGAAAAGGATGATGATATACTGGTCTGCATATTAACGGGTGCCGGCCGATCCTTTTGTTCCGGTCATGATAACGACGATCCCCTTGAAACCCTGCCCGAATTTGCGAGTCTGAAAGAGGAAGAGCGGTTGTATCATTTCAGTAAACCCATTATTGCCGCGGTAAAAGGCTATGTGCTGGGCGACGGGGCCCAGCAGGCAATGTTGTGCGACATGGTTATTGCAGGGGATGACACCATCATCGGTTTTATTGGCGCCGAGATCGGCGCCTTATGCTATGGTGCTTATACCGTGTTGCCGACTGTTGTCGGCCGCCAGCAAGCCAACGAGTTGCTGATGACCTGCAAAAGAATTTCAGCCCAGGAGGCCTACCGCATCAACCTGGTCAACCAGGTCGTTCCCAGTGATCAGATAATGAGCGCGGCCCTGGAAATGGCTGGGCGTATTGCCAAGCTGCCACCCAAGTCGATCCAGTATACAAAAAAGGCGCTGCGTGTGCCTCTGGCCAGCGACCATCACCGGAATGTGGTTGAAGTAGCATGGAAAGACATCATGGGAGATCTGTTCAAATCCTGAATGCCGGCAGGAGACCAGAAATCAGGTGAAATGGTTTAACCCGGGAATTTAAAAACACTCACAGGAGCAGCTCATGACAGACGTTTACCAGATTGCCGGTGATATCGGCTCCCCCTATTCCATGAAAATGCGGGCGCTTCTCCGCTACCGCCGCCTGCCGTTTATCTGGTGCCAGATAAACCCGAAACTGAGAGAGGAGATCACCCACGTCAAACCACCGGTGATTCCGGTGATCAAATTTCCCGACGATGGCATCTGGCATGTCGATTCAACCCCCATGGCTTACGAACTGGAAGCAAAGCACGCGGGGCAGCGATCGATCATTCCCGACGATGCCGGCCTCTCATTTCTGTCGCACCTGATCGAGGATATGGCAGACGAATGGATGACCAAGATGATGTATCACTATCGCTGGTGGCGCGAACCGGATCAGAAGTTCTGCAGTTACTGGCTGGCCGTTTCCCATACCGGGTTCGCCCCGGAAGAGGCGACGCTGGCCGTGGCAGAGTTTGTCAGGGAACGACAGGTCAGCCGGCTGGCGCTCGTGGGCAGTACGGAAACCACCAAACCGATCATTGAAGAGAGCTTTCTGGAGGTGGTGGATATCTTTGATCACCATCTCAGGGAAAACCGCTTTCTGTTTGGTTCGCGACCCTCTCTGGCAGACTTCGGGGTGTTTGGTCAGTTTTCCCAACTGAATCACGATCCGACTTCACAGGGGATCATCCGGGAGAAATCCCCTCGTTTTTCCAGCTGGATCGATCAACTGGACGATGCCAGCGGCCTGGAGGAGGGGGAGTGGATCGATCCGACCCAGTCATTGCCCCTGAGTGTTATCCGCCTCCTGAAGATGGCGGGGGACGTCTACCTGCCGTTCCTGATCGCCAATGCCGAGGCGCTGAACAAGGGGGAAGAGACCTTTTCAGTGACATTGATGAACCGGATGTATCAACAGGGCACGTTCAAATACCAGCTGAAATGCCTGAACTGGCTCCGGGAAGAGTACTCACAACTGCAGGGAGCACCAAAAGAGAGGGTGGATCTCGTCCTGTCGGAAACCGGCTGCCTGCCATTTTTTTCACAAAAACCCGAGCACTCCGCTTGATAGATGAACACAGAACAGCAAAAATCGAACCCGGGGTTGAATCGGCGCTCATTTCTGGGTGTTTCCGTCGCAATCGCCTCCACAGTGGTGCTGCCATCAACCGCAAAACCTTCAACCGAAACCGCCGCGAATCCCAGTGCCTCCCTGCCCATATTGCCCGGGTATACACCAGCCGTCAGCAGTGCCTGGATTCCCAGAGGGGGTCATGAACAGGCCCTCGACCTTGTCAGGCAGACCCTGGACGGGGCCACCGACTTCGCCTGGCTCAAAACGGGAGACCGGATTCTGGTCAAGCTGGCCCTGAACTCCGGTAACGAATTCCCTGCTACGACAGATCCCTGGCTGTTGAAAAGCCTGATCACGATTCTGCAGGAGAAGGGCGCCGGTCCTATTCTGGTGGGTGATCAGAGCGGCGTCGCCGACGTGCACTGGACACGGGACAAGAAAAGGGGAGCCTCAAGAGACCTCTGCCAATCCACCGGACTGCTGGGGGTGATCCAGGCGTGTCAGGCGCATCCTGTTTTTTTCGAAGAGGAGGGGTATGATGCCTATATCAGGACCCAGCCTGAAGGCATCCATCACTGGAAAAGCCCTCTGATGATTACCTCGGTGGTCAATCGGGTGGACCACATCATCTTCATGCCCCGGGTTGCCTCCCATGTCATGGGCGATATCACCTCCGGTTTTAAACTGGGCGTGGGCTTTCTGAGGGACGACAGCCGCAGGGAGTTTCACCGCGGGGGCAGGGACTTCTATGCCATGTATGAAGAGATCAATGAAATCCCGGAGATCAAAAACAAACTGAGACTGAGCCTGACATCAGGGCGCAAGGTCCTGACCACCATCGGTCCTGACATTGGAACGGTCGCAGAACCGGAACAGGGACTGATCTTCGCATCCGGGGATCTGCTGGCCAACGAACTCCTGTCATATGCCTGGCTGAAATGGAACCGGGAGTTTAATACCTCCAGCCTGGCCAGGTTCACCAAGGGAAACGTCCATCGGTTTCGTTCCTTTTTCAATCGAAAACTGGTCGAGAACACCTGGGGGCCTGATGATGAAAAAGTCGCTGATCTGCCCATATTCAGCGCGGGGGGTATCCACGACCATCCAGCCATCTTGAATCACATGCTGCGCCTGGGCGGAAAACCGGCCGGAATCACCTGGAAATCAGTCAATGAGATTTCGGATCAGGCCATCTCGACCTATCTCAAACAACAGATGAAGGGCTGAAACGAGACGTGACCTCCATTTTCCTCTGTTTGTGTTAAGCCTGTGAAGTGGCTGCTGAGATCGACTTCTTCTGTACACAATGTTTCATTTTCTGATAGGAAATAACCTGTGGAATGGCGGGGACTATTTTCCCGCAGGTGACTGCCGGGTAACGGCGTCCGGAAGAGGGGGGAACACGGAATGGTGGGTTTTTCCCAGAACGAAGCATTGAGGCACGAAGCATGGCACTGACGGCGTATCAGTTCACGGACACTATTTACGAAAGCAATCAATCGGTTGTTCGCAAGGGGACTCGGACATCCGACGAGCAACCGGTGATTGCCAAATTTCTGAAAGCCAGATACCCCACCGACCGGGAGTTGATCCGCTTTGAAAATGGCTTCCGCTATGCCAGAGAGCTTGATCTGCCGGGTATCGTCAAACCGCTGGCCCTGGAGAATTTCGATTACGGTAAGGTGCTCATCATGGAAGATACGGGAGCGGTCGCATTGAAAGACTATCTCCTCACGCACGCGGTCGGGTTGAAATCGTTTCTGGCGATGGCCATTGAGATCACAGAGATACTGCGTGAGATTCATCATCGGGACGTGGTGCATCTGGATATCAAACCCTCCAATATCCTGATCAATCCCGAAACAAGGGCCCTGTTGATTACTGATTTCGATTCGGCACACAGACTGGGACAGGAAGCGTCTTTTGAGAATATCACAGGTGACAAGGAAGGGACGCTGGCCTATATCTCCCCGGAGCAGACCGGCCGCATCAACCGCGCCATTGATTTTCGCTCTGATTTGTATTCGTTGGGGATTACGTTTTACGAAATCCTGACAGGCCGGGTTCCTTTTGATTTCAGTGATCCAATGGAGCTGGTGCATGCCCATATCGCCCGGCAACCGGTTTCCCCTGCCACCAACTCAGATATCCCCCAGGTCGTTTCCGATATTATCATGAAACTTCTGGCCAAGGATGGTGAGAACCGCTACCAAAGTGCCGAAGGGCTGCTGGCCGATCTGTTGAAATGCAGCCGGCAACTGGAGGAAAAGGGGGAGATCGTCTGGTTTGAAATCGGTCAGGACGATACGCCTGAACTGTTGCAGTTCTCAGAGCACTGCTATGGGCGGGATGCAGAAATAGAGATCTTCAAGGAGGAGTTCAGAAAAGTCCGGGCAGGTCAGAAAAGAGCTATTTTTTTAAGCGGTGCACCCGGGATCGGGAAAACATTTCTGGTTCGGGAAATCAAACAGTTTTTTCTGAAGCAAAAAGCATTTTACACGGAAGGGCGCTTCGACGGGCAGAAGACGGATACGCCTTACAATGGCCTGATTCAGGCATTTCGAGATCAAATCACCTGGATTTTAACCTGGCCCCAGGAAAGACTCGATCTGATAAAGGCGAAAATCCTGTCTAATCTGGGACCCCATGCTCGTCTGCTGATCGACCTGATTCCCGAACTTGAACTGATTATCGGTGAACAGGACCCCGTGCCGGATCTGGGCCCTGTCGAAGCCCAAAAACGGTTCAATCTCATGGCGGAAAACTTTATCCGGGTGTTCGCCAGCGAACGGAACCCACTGGTTTTGTTCATGGACAATATGCAATGGGTGGACAATGCATCGCTGTCGTTGCTGCAGCGCTTCATGAGCGACCCTGAAGGTGGCTATCTGCTGATCATCGCAGCCTTTCGCAATCAGGCCCCGGATAATTCTCCGGCATCCCTCCGGCTTTTGGAGGATTTCAGGGAGGCCGTCAAGGAGGATTGTATTTCCATCAAGCTGAACCCCTTTTGCCAGGCTGACATTACTCACCTGTTGTCCGACATGTTCTCCAGCGGGATGGATGAAGCCAGCAGCATAGCGGACATTATTCTACAGAAAACCAAGGGCAACCCATTTTCGATGGTTGAGTTTCTGCAGTCGCTGTATGCGGAAAAAGCGCTGGTGTTTAAACCCCGGCAGGCAACATGGGTCTGGGACATTCCCCGGATGAAGCAGAAGGAAGCGTCCGATAACGTGATCGATATTCTGGTCCGGCACCTGGAAACCTTTCCGGAACAGAGCCGGGATATGCTGAAAGTGGCTGCCTGTTTCGGCATCGAATTTCCCCTTGACCTCTTGGCCAGGGTGGCAAAAATCCCCCTGGACGATATTATGGCCGTCCTGCAGCCGGCGATGAAAGAGGGTTTTATTTCCTTCAAGGACCCCGCCACCACCGAGTGGATCTCCAACCCCGCTGAAAAAAAAGACCTGATAGAACTCCGGACCATCTCCGGCAGGTTTTCCCATCATCGCGTGCAACAAGGTGCCTACTCACTTCTCAAACCGGAAAGAAGAAAGCAGCTTCACTGGGAGATCGGCTGGTTTCTGCTGGATACCACGCCGGATGAAGATCTGGATGAGGCTCTGTTTGAAATCATCATGCAGCTCAATGCGGGTTCTGAATTGGCGGAACATGATTCTCAAAAGGTTCGTATTGCCAGGTTGAATTTACTGGCCTGCCGCAAGACAAAAGGGTCGGTTGCGTATGAAGAGGCCGCCCGATATGGGCGAAGCGGTCTCAGGATCCTTCCAGCCGCATGCTGGCAGGATCAGTATTCGCTGACCTTTGACCTCCATCGGGAATGTGCGGAAGCGGAGTACTGTTCCGGGAATTATGCGCAGGCGGACCGCTTATACGCTGAACTCCTGGAAAAAGCACGCTCTGTAACCGATAAACTGAAGATTTACAGGGAACAGAACACCCGCTATACGGCCCAGGGGAACCTGGAAAAGGTCATTCAGCTGACGCTCCAGGGATTTGGTTTATTGGGAATTGTTGTCTCTGAATCTGAACAGGAAATGAATACGCTGATGCATCTTGAGCGTAAAAAACTGCAGGGGCTGATCGAGGGGAAAACGGCATCCGACCTGTTCAACGGGCCCGAAATGACAGACGAGACTTCCCTGGCCTTACTGGAATTGATCACTTCCGGCGGATACTCCGCATCCTTCGTACTGGGCAGATTCAATGTGGTTCTCTATCTGATCTACAAGTCGATGAATATCATGCTGGAACATGGGACCAATCCCATTGCGGCCGATGTCATCATCAATTATGCCACGTCCCGGGCCATGGCGGGGAAGTTTCACGAAGCGATCGAATTCGGGCAGCTGGCGCTGAAACTGGCCGACGAACAGAACAACCCGTCCCTTCGCTGTGTGACCCATTTTCATTACGCAACCTTTTCGCACCATTGGGTGTATCATCTCCAGGAGGGCGAGCCACACTTTGAGATCGCATATACCGCAGGCTGCGAATCGGGGCAATATGAACAAACGGCCTATGCGATTTTTGACAGTGCGGTCAACAGTGTCATCCGGGGTCGTCATCTCACTGAAACGCTGCAGGAGCTGGACAGAAGAATCCAGGGCTTTCGCAGAATACAGGGATCGGTTCTGGCGGATCACCCCTTCTTTACCATGACCCGCCAGTTGATCCTAAATCTTCTGGGCCTGACTGAAAATGCAGCAACCCTGGACAGCGAAGGTTTCAGCGAGACCCGGTTTACCGAAAACAAGCTTAAAACAGGCTTGGGCCGAGGTATCTACTATCATTCGAAACTGCTGATTGCCGTGATCCATACCGATACCCGGCACTATGCAGAGTTAGTTGAAAAAACCCTGGAATTCATCGTGAATGCAGCCGGACATGCCATCATTCCCGATGCATTTTTCCTGGTCGCACTGGCCTACCTGCAGCTTTGCACCGATGAAGACGAACCCGTCCGGGAATCCTGTTTTAAAAAGCTGGCCCCGCTCCAGGGTCAGTTGACGGCATGGTCGCAGGGCTGTGAAGCCAATTTTTTACATAAAGTCCTGTTGATCGAAGCGGAAAAGGCCCGCATTCTGGGTCAGGACACCGAAGCCATGGGCTTTTATGAAAAAGCGATTGCTTCCGCCAAAGAGCACGGCTTTTTAAATAATCAGGCGATTGCCAATGAACTGGCCGGAAAATTCTATCTTTCCAGAGGATTCCATCGAATTGCCGGTCTGTACTTAAGTGAGGCCCACTATCTATTTGGGTTGTGGGGTGTGAAGCGCAAGGTCCGGCAGATTGAAGAGACCTACCCGACCTATCTGAGACAAGCCGGGTTTCGGACAGAAGGATCGGATGCGTCCACCTCTTTTTCCACCGGATTATCGAGTCCAGCAGGGCTTGGATTTCAGCTGGATCTCAATGCGATCATGACCGCGGGCCATGCCATTTCCAGTGAGATTGTCCTGGACAGACTCGTTGGCAGGCTTCTTAAGATTATGGTCAGGAATGCGGGGGCTGAAAAAGGGGTCCTGTTGCTGAACAAGGATGGGGGACTCTGTGTTGAAGCGACCTGTATCGCCACTGAAAGTGAGGTAAAGCCACTGGATTCGGTGCCGGCGAGAGGAAGTGGCATGGTACCGGAATCGATCATCAGCCTGGTTGAGAGAACGGGTAAAACACTGGTACTGGAAGACGCCAAGGATGAACCCCTATACAAAAACGACGTCTATATCATTGAACACAGACCCAAATCCGTGCTCTGTATGCCGGTCATGCAGAAAAGTCAGCTGACCGCCGTTCTATATTTCGAAAACAATCTGGGAGCCGGGGCTTTCACACAGCAGCGACAGGAAGTACTGAACATGTTGTCCACCCAGGCGGCGGTTTCCATCGAAAATGCGTCTCTCTATGACAAACTGACCCGGGAAATCCAGGAACGGGAAAAAGCCGAGCAGGAGACCCGCCGGTTGAACCGCCAGCTTGAAAATCGCGTCCGGGAGCGGACAGAACAGTTGGAAAAGGCCAACCGCGAACTGGAAGCGGCCATGGAGCAGACGCGAAACCTGGCTCTGGAAGCGGAATCGGGCAATGTTGCCAAGGGGGAGTTTCTGGCCAATATGAGCCACGAGATCCGGACCCCCATGAATGGCGTCATCGGCATGGCCCGCCTGCTGCTCGACAGTCGGCTGGACCGCAAACAACGGGAGTATGCCGAGGTCATCTGTCTCAGCGCAGAATCTTTGCTGACGCTGATTAACGATATTCTTGATTTTTCAAAGATTGACGCTGGCATGCTCGAACTGGAAAACACGGAATTTGATCTGATCGAGCTGGTTGAAAATGTGATGGATTTGTTTGCCAACCAGAGCGCAGAGAAGGGAATCGATCTGGGCATGACACTGTCGGACGATCTGCCGCGGAAGATGATCGGCGATCCGGTTCGTCTGAAACAACTGCTGATCAATCTGGTCAGCAATGCCATTAAATTTACGGAATCAGGAACGGTGCTGGTCCATGTGGCCGCTCCTGCGGATGCTGCCGAGTCACAAGACCAGAAGCGGCAAAAGATCCAATTTTCCATCGAGGACAGCGGCATCGGCATCACGGAAGAGCAGCTTCAAAAGCTCTTTCAGCCGTTTACCCAGGCCGACGCTTCTACCACCCGCAAGTTTGGCGGCACCGGTCTGGGCCTGTCCATCTGTAAACGGCTGGTGGAGCTGATGAATGGGGATATATGGGCAGACAGCACACCGGGCAGGGGCACAACATTCCATTTCGCCATCGAATTGGAGCAGCCGCCGGCAGTTGCAGCAACCGGCGGTGTCTTTCCGGCTGAGCGGCTCGACATGGATGTATTGATTGTGGATGATAATCCCCGTTATCAACGGGTCATCCACCAACTGCTGCAGAAGATGAATCTAATAGCGGAAACGGCCTCATCGGGCGCTGAAGCACTGCTTAAGCTGCAGGAACGGAAAAATGGACCCCGTCCCTTTGGTCTGGTGCTGGTAGACTACCGTATGCCGGGTATGGATGGTGCGAAAGTGGTGTCCGAAATCCGCCGGGACCATACATCTGCCGATTTACCGGTCATCCTCATGACCACTTTTGGAAATGAGCAGGAATATCTGCACGCAACGGAAGCCGGTGCGAGCGCCTGCCTGACCAAACCTGTCAAACAATCCACACTGGCCGAAGTCATCCAGTCGGTCTTTGACGATACCGATACGGCGCCTGCGGAGAAGCGCTACACCAGACTCCCGGCAAACGAGCCGTTACTGGGTGGCCTCCGCAACAGGATGATCCTCCTGGTCGAAGACAACAAGATCAATCAGAAAGTGGCGATCAATATCCTGATGAAAGCGGAACTTGAGGTCATTATCGCCGACAACGGAAAAATAGCCCTTGAAAAGCTTGGTATTCCAGGCCCCGATCCACAAACGCCCCATCAAAAACCAGGTGGGGATTGTGTTTATGATCTGGTCCTGATGGATATCCAGATGCCGGAGATGGACGGTTATCAGACAACCGCTGCCATTCGAACCTACCAGTCGGAAATCCGAAAACAGACGACCGATTCTGAGATGCGGCGCTGGAAACGACTGCCCATTATCGCCATGACCGCCCACAGTATGAAAGGGGATGAAGCGAAGTGCCTGGCGGCGGGGATGGATGACTACGTCTCCAAACCGATTGATCCGCCGACCCTTTTCCGGACCCTGCTCAAATGGGTTGATCCCCTTCAGACGGATCAACCGGTTGAGATCAAGACAGGGGCTCTTTCCGGAACAGCTGCCGGAGAAGATGAGGAAATTGACTTCCCGGTTGATATCCCGGGAATCGATATTGAATCGAGCCTGCGCAGGCTCAATGGCATGAAAAAACTCCTGGCGGATCTGGTATCTGATTTTTCCGAGGCCCATGCCGGGGATCCCGGTCTACTGAAGACGGCGCTGCACAATCAGGATTATGATACCGCCAAAAGAATCGCCCACACCCTGTCTGGCGTTGCCGGCAACATTTCGGCGAATGCGATACAACATCAGGCAAAACAGATTGAAATCGCCATCACCACGATGACCATGGACAATGTGGTGGAGATGATTGTTGAATTGGAAAAACAGATGGAGATTGTCCTGGAATCGGCCCGTGTCATCAACAGCCACCTCCAGGTTGGGTCAGAGAAAAGTCCGTCCGTGCCTCAACCCTCCGAACCAGTGGATGCGGCGGCAGCGGTGAAACTGTTCAGAGACCTGGCCGGCTTTCTGGAGATTGGGGATCCGACCGGTGCGGAAAAGGCCATGAAGGCAATCAGACACCATTTTATCCATGCGGAATTTCTACAACAAATTGAGGCGTTGGGCCGTCACATCGATCTGTTTGATTTTAAGAAAGCGCGTTCTGTTCTCGATGATGTCTCGAGGCTGGCCGGAATTCCATTCTAAACAGGATAGCCAATGATCGAACAACCTGCCGGATCCGTTATTTTAATTGTTGATGATACCCCGGCCAATATCAGGATTCTGGTGGAAGCCCTGAAGGATGACTATACGCTTCGTGTGGCCACCAACGGAGAGGATGCGATTGAAGCCGTGCACAAGGAATCACCGGATCTGATCCTGCTGGATATCAATATGCCGGGAATGAACGGCTACGAGGTGTGCCGGCATCTTAAATCCAATGTGAAAACCGCCAGCATTCCGATCATATTCATTACCGTACTGACAGAGGTCGAAGATGAAACCCGGGGACTTGAAATCGGAGCCGCCGACTACATCACCAAACCGTTCAGCATTCCAATTGTCAGGGCCAGGGTCCGGACCCACATTAAGCTGAAACATCAATACGATATCCTGACCAACCTGGCCAGCATTGACGGATTGACCGGTATCCCCAATCGGCGTCACTTTGATTCATCCCTGGATCAGGCATGGAAAAACATGATGCGGGAATCCGAGCCGGTTTCATTGATAATGATGGATATCGACTACTTTAAACTGTTCAACGACCAGTACGGTCATCAGGCCGGCGATGATTGTCTCTGCCAGGTGGCAAAAACGCTGCAGGATTCGCTGATGAGACCGTTGGACCTGGTGGCTCGATACGGGGGTGAAGAGTTCGCGGCAGTTCTACATGCCACCGACCTTCCCGGTGCCATGCAGGTGGCGGAGCGGATGCGGGAAAGCATCGAAACCCTGAATATCGACCATCGTGCGTCCAAGGCCGCCCGTTGCGTGACCATCAGTGTCGGGGTGGCCTCAACCCTGCCGAAAAAAGGGGCCTTTGCCTCACAATTGATCGAACTTGCTGATAAAGCGCTTTATCAGGCAAAATCCCAGGGGAGAAACCGGGTCCATAGCGTCGTCGATCACTGACCCTAAGCCGAAAACCGATTTTAAGGGGGACCCCCCCCCAAGCGGAATCCCGGACAGGTATCCTGCCCGAGCCGGCACGATACACCACCACGCCTGAAAGGCCCGGATGCCCGGCGTTCTTAGGCGCCCGGCATCCAGCTGGCTGTTTTCAGGCAGGTTAATCGGGTAAAATGGCCACCACCCTGGCAGGCGCCCCGCTACCACCCTTGATTTTCAGAGGAAAACAGGCCACCTTGAAACCGAAGGGGGGCAACGGATCCAGATTGACCAGCCGTTCAATTTGGGAGTATTGGATACCGGCCTGATGGGACTGCCAGAATATCCCCGGCTGCCGTTTTTCATTGGCAGTTCCCGCCTGCATGGCAAGCGGGGCATCCCATCCCCAGGCGTCTATCCCCATTACGCGGATACCCTGGTCGTAAAGCCAGCGGGTGGCATCGGCCGACACCCCGCACCCTTTTCCAGGATAATCCGGCTGCCCGTAGAACTTGTCCTTGCCATTTCTGATCAGGACAATATCCAGCGGTTTCAGCCGATAACCGATCCGCTCCAGCTCCTTTTCCAGATCATCCACGGTCACCGCATCACCGTCCCCCTTGTGCCTCATCTCAAATACCACCCCATCGTTGAAAAACCACGCCAGGGGCAGTTCGTCGATTTTCCAGGCCGCTTCCCCCTGGATCTTGCTGTTGTAATGCCAGGGAGCATCGAGGTGGGTACAGCTGTGCGTACTGAATTTCGTGAACTCTTCAACCGCCCAGCCCTCGCCGTCCTTCAACAGCTCCGGCGGAACACCGAGCCAGTCTTTAATCTGCTCAGCGCCAGCTTTATGATCCCGATAGCTGATCTCTATTTCAGCGCCAGAGGCAATGGTGGTGGAAAGATCGATGATTGGCATAATAGACACCCTCCTTGCGAGTTAAAAAAACATGACGATTTCAGCTTCAGTATCTGCCGCTGGCAACCCGGGACCGCCAGGTCCTTTTCATGACGATTGCCGACACCGGTTGCCTCTGCTCAATAAAGGACTCCCCATCAGCACTGCGGCTCCGAACAGAAGCCACACATCGCCGGAATCCGGCTCATGGCTCGTGACGTCCTGCAATCAGGGAAATGAACCATCAAAAACAAAAAACTTTTGAACAAGGTTTTGACCGGTTTAACTGGATACATGACTGAAAATTTTTTGTACCTATTCAGTTCGATTTACGCTCAGCCCCGAAGGTATTGTGTTTTAAGAATCGTGTAAGCCATGGATGGCATCCAGGAGCTCCAGGAGGATTCATGCGTTTCTTGAAACACAATACCTTTGGCGTGCATCGAGGTGAATAGTTACCCATTTTTTCAAGACATGAAAAACAGCGCTGGAAAACAAACCCACCGGCTGGCCGTTCAAAGAGGGTTCTCCCTGCTGTAATAAAAAAACCAAATCGCATCTTAGGGAATTGTTTTTTTGAAGTCAAGTCCCGATCTGTTCCGGGTGTGCCAAAATCATGTGGGTAGTTCGTCACACCCGCGCAGGCGGGTGTCCAGATGTGTAAACGGTGAAACACACCTGGATGCCCACCTCCGTGGGCATGACGGGAGAGATACAGCTCTTTTTTGTTGAAACAAAATTCGAAATTGGCCACATGTTTTTGGTGCACCCTCTGTTCCATCATCCGGACCGATCCGTCAGCGATTTTACCAGCGGCATGCCAGACAGGGTTTGCGGTCGACATCATCCGGACCAATCCGTTCATTTTCAGTTCTTCAGATAGAACACCGGACGGGCGGAGGGTTTTCGACAGCCGTCTGCGAAGGGCGATCAAGGTGTCAATAATCCTGGACAGGTCAATGACAAAAACCTCCGGTCTGCCTATAATGGCGATCATGAAACACGAAACAGGCCTGCCGACACCTCCAGCACTGTTTTCCGCTGTGTCCGGCAGGCTGGAACACAACACCCCTTACCCCCTATCGAATATGACCCCCATCAGGATCAGGGATCTGATGTCCCGGGACTTTGAACCCGTGCGTCCGGAAGACAGCCTGCAGCAGGTTGTTAAAATCATGCGCCGCACAAAGATCGATGACCTGCCCGTATTGGATGACAGCGGTCTGCTGAAGGGCGTCGTCACCAAGGCCAGCCTGTTCGATGCCATCGCTGCCGGGAAACCCCTGGATACACCGGCCCGTAACCTGCTGAAGACCAATGTCACGACAGTCTCCGAAGAAGCTGATTATTCCGGGATAATCGAACGGGTCAGGTCGGCTTCCACCGGTTCGGCCATTGTTGTTGATACCCGGAAACATGTGGTCGGGGTGTTGACCAAGGCAGCCTGGATTGCCGCTATGCTGGACCGGGAGGCTATTCTGAACACCCAGTTACAGGCCATCATGCAGACCATGCACAACGGTCTGATCACGATGGATGCCGGCCACTGCGTCACCAGCATCAACCGCGCTGCCGTCGCCATCCTCAACCTCGACCCGGATTCGGCGGTGGGGAACCCCATTGGCCACTGCATGCCCGGGCTCGAGCTCGACAGGGTTCTGATCATCGGAACGTCGCGGATCGGGGTGGAGTACTGGCGGGATGACCTGAGCCTGATCTGCAATGTCAGCCCCATCATCAGCGATAACGGTATAACCGGTGCCGTGATCGTTTTCCAGGATTTGACCGAGCTGATCAAGACCATCTCCCAGCTTGAGGGCGTGACCAAGCTCTATGGAACCCTGAAGTCGGTGATGGATATCGCTTATGATGGCATGGTGGTGGTGGATGAAAAACGCCGCATTACCATGATCAATCAACCGGCCGCCCGGTTCTTTCGCAAACAGGAAGACCAGATGCTGGGACAGCCCGTGGGCGACATCCTCAGCCATGACCGCATCGAAGCGGTGATCGCCACCGGAAGACCTGAAATCAACCGCCTCCAGCTGATCGAAGGGACCCCCTATGTGGTTTCAATCCTGCCGATCATGCGCAAGGGAAACGTCATCGGCGCCGTCATCAAGATTCTTTTCCAACACCTGCAGGAGGTAAAAGACCTGGCCGAGAAGCTTGAAAACGCGGACCAGCAGCTGGCCTACTACCGTGACCGCTCGGAAGCCGAAAGTGAAAAGACTACGGGTTTTGATCAGATTGTCACCGCAGACCCCGTATTCGTCAAAATCAAGGAGGAGGGACAGATCGTGGCCAGGGGGTCTTCAAACATCCTCATCACCGGCGAGAGCGGCACTGGCAAGGAGCTGATCGCCCAGGCCATCCATGCCGGCAGCACCCAGGCGAATGGACCGCTGGTCAAGATTAACTGTGCCGCCATTCCGGAAAACCTGCTGGAGTCAGAGTTTTTCGGATATGCACCGGGGGCTTTCAGCGGCGCTTCCAAACATGGCCGGACCGGAAAACTGCTTTCAGCCGAGGGAGGCACTCTGTTTCTGGATGAGATTGGCGATATGCCCCTCAGCCTGCAGGGTAAACTGCTGCGGGTGCTGCAGGACAAACGGTTTGAACCGGTCGGATCCAACAAGACCATTGAGGTGAATACCCGTATCATCACTGCCACCAACCAGGATCTGGAAAAACAGGTGACCCAGGGGCGATTTCGTGCAGACCTGTATTATCGCCTGAATGTCATCAATTTTCACCTGCCACCGCTGAGGGAACGACGAAGCGATATCAACCTGCTGGTTCACCTCTTCCTGGAAAAATACCGGAAAGTATTCGGGAGACGGGTCTCCGGCGTGACAGACGATGCACTTGTGCTGCTGCAGAGCCACAACTGGTCGGGAAACGTACGGGAACTGGAAAATGTCATCGAACGGGCCATCAATTTTGCCAGCGGAGTTGTAATCGGCGTCGAAGATCTCCCCCCCTACCTGAGAGAAAAATCCACCGGTATGACGGCTCCCCGGAGACCGGTTCCACCGGAAAAACGCCTGCGGAAAAGCCGGGAAAAAACGGAAAGGCAGGAAATCATGGCTGCCCTTGAACAGGCAGGCGGCAACCGGGCAAAAGCCGCCCGTCTGCTGGGTATCAGCCGCTCCTGGCTCTATGAAAAAATGAAACAGATGAATGGCTAGGAAAGGTGTCCGTTTTTCATGACATATGTCCTTTTTAATGAACTTTTTCCATTTTACCGGACACTTCCTGTTAAAGAATATTTTTTCCAAACCCTTTACCGGTAACCCGCCCACCCCATTTCCCTCTTTGGCACAACTGTTGCGATAGATATGGGGTTAACTGTCCCTGGACCCGCGGTGGGGAGGAGGGAAAAATCAACTAATTTCGGAGAGGAGAAAACATGATTCTGGCAACATCCGAGGATATTAAAAAGTATACCGATTTGGGCATCTATTCGGAAAAAACCCTGATGGACTATCTGAAAGGCCATGCTGCGGCTTCTCCCGACCAGGAGTGCTTCGTGGACCCGCCCAACCGGAAGGATCTGAATGGTTTCGAACCGGAACGGGTGACATATGCGCAGTTCGACCGGGCAGTGGACGCGACGGCGGAGGCCCTGCTGGGGCTGGGTATTGGCAAAGACGACATTGTCATGGTGCAGCTTCCCAACTCCTGGGAACTGGCCATGCTCTATTTTGCCATCGGACGGACAGGTGCCATCATCACCCCCTCCCCGGTGTTGTGGCGCAGTGCCGAGTTGGGGCATATTGCCAAACTGACCCGGGCCAAGGCCATTATCACGCTCAAGACCTTTAACAAATTCGATCACCTTGAGATGGCCCGGGCCCTGCAGCAGGAATGCCCGGATATCAAGCATGTGTTGACCCTGGAGGAGATCCGGGAAATGATGGCAGGACCGGTGACGGGAAAGCTGGATGATGTGAAGGTCGATGCCAAC
>JAHJRI010000136.1 GCA_018830885.1 bacterium
ACATGTCGCGTTTTTTTTTGCAGGTTTACAGATAAGTTGTTTTATATTAGTTTATTATTTATTATATATCTGTTATTGCAAGTATTTTCTTAACATTTTTTAAGCTCTCCGACTTTTCGGAGCAGACTCATCCCTTGATTATCAAACTATGGTTTTACTCCTTAAAGCCTCATTCTGCTGCCTCAATCTGTTCTTTTAATACCTCTTCGATTTCCGTCAGCACCCCAGAGGGGATACTTAGCAGGTAGTTCATCCTTTCTTCCACCTCCGGTCTCAGCTTTACCGGCAATCGATTCATCAAGATCGATTTTTTCGAATTATCTGTGATATTGGCCAGGATGAGAGCAATAGTCTGCGGGTGTTCATGTATCAAACAGTTTGCCAGCGATTCCGCATCAATATCCGCCAAATATGCCTTCATCTGGGGATCACTTTGAGGATCGGCTTCAGGCTTGGTTTTTTCTGTGGTTTCGTCAGTTGCCAATTCTTTCGGAAAACTTGTTATCGTTTTTTGGAGAAATGGTTGTACCGGGGATAGAAAATAACCTGAGTTTAGGTAGTCGTTGATATCCTTTACTACAGGGGTTTTATGGCGATCGACAGCTCTAGGCTGTGAGAAATACGATTCAAAATGTACGTAGGGAATGCAAACTGCCATTCTATCCGGCGTGCTTCCTACCATTACGTCAATTGTACAAATAACCACGATACTGTCCCCGTGAATAATATCGACCTTCTCAGGCTCACTTTCAGCCGACAGGTATGAGATTTTTACCGGTGCGATCATTTTCCAGCCGAACTGGAGATCTTCAAGCCCACTGACAGTGAGCCGGTTGGCCAGTCTCATTTCCATGGGGGAGAACGTTCTTCTATAAAAACAGGTATCCGGCTCGCCGTAACCTCCGTAAAAGGCATGAAGCAGACTCCAGACCAACTTGGAATCCAATACCATCAAGCCGTGGCCGTCCAGGGGATCTATTTTGAAACTATTGATTGAAGCGGGCACCTGAACAGTTTGTAAGTAGTCCTTGAATGTCATTACTTTCACAGAGCTAATTTTTATGTCGTAGGGAAGCATTACCGCACTGGAAAGCGTGACTGTGAAAATCCTGACGAAAAGCTCAAAAACCTCGCTGATGGCGGATTGTTGGAACCTTTCCAGTTTTCTGTCCAAAGCTTCTGTCATTTCTGTTTCCATTGGTTTTTCGTTAATTTCTCGGCTTCAGTGCCTCATCGATCATGGCAAACAGGTTTTCTTGAGGAACATCTGCCTGGATGGAAAGTCCCGTGTCAAAAATATAACCGCCGTCTTTGCCCATGACATCTTTTAACCAACGGACCTGGTCGATAACCTGCTGAGGGGTTCCATTTATCAATAGATCCTGAGTGGACAGACCGCCCCAGAAAGTCACATCTTTTCCAAATTCGTTTTTCAATTCTTTGATGTTCATTGTTTCAGGCTGGATTGGATTCAAAATGTCCAACCCGATGTCAATCATGTCACCGATGAGAGGGGTGACGTGACCGCAGGTATGATGAATGATGTCACTTCCATTTTCCCTGGCAAGACTGTAAATCTTTTCCAGGCATGGTTTGACGAATTTACGCCATTGATCCGGAGAAATGATGGTGGATCGTTGCGTCCCATAATCGTCCATCAAAAAAATAGCTTCAAACTCACAATCCATTTCGAACAGCTTCAACATCCCTTTGATAATGTAATCCGTTAACTCATAGAGCAGCGTTTCAACGAACTTCGGATTTAATATGGTGTCCAATAAGAGGTTTTCCATACCACGCATGAATGTTGCCCGCTCCCAGAGATCACCTACCATCATCACTCGATAATGATCTTTCTGGTATTCACACCAATTTTCGATCCATTGAAAGCGAGTCTCTTCCTCAGGATCAGGAAATGTGAAACCCTCTAGGGTTGGTTCGTTTAAGCTGGGACCTGTAGGAGCACCCCGATCGATTCTGTTCGTTGTCCAGGTCACGCCGAATTCATCGGTTATTGTCGGTCCGAATAGATCAGGGTCCGCGTACAACGGTTTTTTTGTTTCAGGACCGTAAAAACGAAGCGGCAGATCGAGCGCTTCTTCAAGGTTCTCGCCATAATGATTCATGGCTTGCTGGACTGAAACAGGCATGAATATGAAATTGTATGGAACATAATCGAACTCCTTATGGTGCAGTGTCTGCTTGATCCATTCCTTATTGCTCAGTCCTGTAACATTACTCATTATTTACTCCCGTTTTATGCCAGCTCTGCCAGTTCCTTCTCATAGCGATCCACCCAGCCATAAGCTTCCAGGCCCTTCAAGATGTCGATGGCTTTGATAAGATATTCACCAGCCTTGGCCTGATTTCCATGATATTTATAATAGCGGTGCCTGGTTTGATAACAACCTGCAAGGTTAAAACTCAATTTCAGATCCTTTAACAGAGGCTCTGCTTTGGCTAAGGTTTGAAGCGACTTTTCCCATTGAGATGTGTCAGCATAGAATTCTCCCAGGCTGACTATAAAAACTGCGTATTCTGATCTGTAGTCTGAAGCTCTCATCCGATCGATGGCCTTCAACATTAATTTTTCTGCCTCATCAAACCGGCTTGCATCGTTCCTGCCTATTGCCAGGGCAAACACAGCTTCCGCTCGCGCAAGGGTGAAATTCCATTCAGTTTTTTGCAGAAAAGGCAGGGATTTTTCAGCATAGTGCAATGCCTCCTTGTTGTTACCTAAGTAATAATGAATCTGGGACAAGCTGGTGAGGTCGGTTACTGTTGGCGTATGAGTGTAATTATCTGGCTTGTTGACCCTGGTTTCAGCATATTCCAAGGCCTTTTCCAGTTTTCCGATCATCAGATAGCAGACACACAAATTTTCTCCAAGGAATTGCAGCTGGCGAGTGTCTTTGATTTCATTGCAGATATCAATGGCATTTTGTGTATGGTCTAAAGACTTTTTTCCTTCGCCTTTGAACGAATGGAACACCCCATATTGCATTTCCACAATAGCCAATCTGTATAGATTATCAGCCAGTTTAGCATCTTTCAAATTCTGTTTGAAAATTTCTTCCGCTTCTTCGTATTGACCTGTCAGGCATAGAAGGGTTGAATATCTGGCATAAAGATCGGATCTTTGGGTTTCTCCCCATAACGGAAGGGTGGGGAAATTTATTGTAATACCCAATGCTTGCTTTGCTACCTCCATGCTTTTCTGATTCTCATTGAGAAAATACATATAAAGCGAGCACAGTGTATTGGCGGCAGAGCAGATTAATGATTGATCTCCGATTTTCAATGCAAGTTGATACGTTGCCTCGATGTGATCCTGAGCCGCTTCGGGGAGAGCGCGACCACTCAGTATGAAATACCAGTCTACGCAATTGGCCATGAAGGCCCGGTTATAATCATCTTCAATTTCAATCGCCAGTTTTTCTCCTTCTTGAAAGTATTTCAGCGATTCCTCGGGAAAACCGATATTCACCCAGGCAACAAACATGGCCAAGATTACACCAATCTTGGTTCGCTTAACCTCATTTGTTTGTTCCTGTTTATTGTAAAAGGAAAGTGCCTGCTTAAAATAATTAATCACTTCATTATGTGCGAAATTGTTGATTGCTTTTCCAGCGGATAAATGCAGGTAAAATAGTGCTTTTTTTTCATTTTCAGCCTTGGAATACTGATGGGCCAGCATCTCGTAGAACTCTTCCAGGCGATCAGCATAGATCGTTTCGATGGCAATACCGATGCTTTCGTGGATCTCTTTCCGCCGTTTCTGCAGCAGGCTGTTGTAGGCCACCTCCTGGATCAGGGCGTGCTTGAAGATGTACTCCAGTTCGGGAAAGAGCTGCTTTTCGTAGATGAACTCCAGCCCCTGCAGGTTGAACAGAACGGATTTCAACTCTTCGTGCTGCCCGGTGATGGTCTGCAGGATCTTGTAGGCGAAACCGCGGCCGATAACGGATGCC
>JAHJRI010000137.1 GCA_018830885.1 bacterium
TGTGTCCAAAAACCGGCTGCATTAGCTGTGTTATTGGGTTTTTGAGTGAAAAACCAACGGGTGTTGAATAAATGCTCGTCTTGATAATTCATTAGCCATGTTTCGGCATCTCACCGATGCTTTTCGGCTGAGGTCTAGCTATCCGTTTCATGGAAACCGCATGATCACATCGGTGGCGGTGAAACGATCCCCGGTGATTTTTTGGGATTAACCGCCCCGAAACAAATCGTTAGACTACGTTGGCAGCTGCGTTTTCAACAAGCCTGGAAATCATCCAGAAATTCCTGTCATGCGTCCGAATATGGGCATCTCAGTCAGATTCATCACTCGTGATCAAACCAGGCTATAAATTAACTGCCTGCTTAATATAATACTTGTCAATGAAAACAGATTACCAGACAGATAAAGTAGTGGATCACATTATTGAAAATCTTGATCCAAACTCTCAACGCAAACAGCTCATCGATGCCGCCCATGCGTTTAAGTCAAATTGGGTAACTTTTGGGGAATACTTAACCCAGGTGGCATCTGAAAAACTGTATCTCCAGTGGGGGTACCGCAGTTTCGAAGAGTACTGTAAAATCGAGATTCGGATTAAAAAATACACGGCAATCAAACTGACCAACGCCTATTTTTTTGTCACACAAGACGAACCTTCCATAGGTGAGAACTTCGAAATGAGGGGGGTACCGGAACTGGACGTGGTCAGTTTTCTGCACAAGGCAAAACAGGATGACCACTGTACACCGGAAATATTCGAAGACCTGAAGGAAGCCGCATTTGAAAAGGGACAATCGGGCCCCACACTGGCGCGTCGTTACCGGCAGATGACGGCACCGGTCGGCAGTGAAGCCAAAATTCAGGTTCTGGAGCAGAGTCTGTTACTGGTAAAACGGTTGCAGCAAAAAATCCAGACACAGTCTGATATTCCTGAAACGTTTTATACTTACCTTTCGGAAATGTCAGATTTTTTCAGTAATGCCGGATCCGCAGACGAACCATTGGAAAAACGTTCATATAAAGATCTGGAGGCCTGAGTTTAACCAATATAATCCAGATTCCTTCTCAGTGTCCTGAATCCGGTCCAGGGTGGGAGGATAACACCCGAAACTGAAGAGACCGATAATCTCAATTCAATTTTTTAATATGCCCATGGTCAAGCGATTTTTCTTTCTGTTTTTAGTCACGTTTTTCTTTTTCGTCGGGACGGGATATTCATCAATATCTGTAACAAATCAACCATTTTTTGTTTTTCCGTCCCTTACAGCGAACATCGAATTCTGGAAAAAGGTTTATAGCTTTTATGATTCTAACCAGGGCATCATTCATGATACCGACGATCTTAGCATCATCTATGAGGTGATAGACCTGGAGCCGAGAGACAGTAAAGGTGCCCGCAGGAGAAACATCAATGCGATTCGCAAAACCAAGTTGCGATATGCGGAACTCTTGCGGAAACTCAGCAGAGACCCCAATTTTGAAGACAAGGATGAGCGACGAATTGCGGGGTTATTCGGAGATCATGCAACAGCTGCAGATTTTTTATCGGCTGCCACGAATATACGGTTTCAAAGAGGACAGAAGGATTTCTTTCGTGAAGGGCTGATTCGTTCCGGAAGGTATCTCCCGGAAATTAAGCGTATTTTCGATCA
This sequence comes from bacterium, assembly GCA_018830885.1. GTDB lineage: Bacteria > SAR324 > SAR324 > XYD2-FULL-50-16 > XYD2-FULL-50-16 > JAHJRI01. The sequence continues at coordinate 1,653 of JAHJRI010000137.1, forward strand.
GTACGACCTGCCGGAGGATCTGATCTATTTGCCTCATGTGGAGTCGTCTTTTAATTTGCAGGCATACAGCAAGTTTGGTGCAGCTGGCATTTGGCAGTTTACACACAGTACCGGCAAACGGTTCATGCAGGTGGACTACACTGTCGACCAGCGCTGGGACCCGCTTTATGCCTCGGAGGCTGCGGCGCGGTTACTGCGGCAGAACTTTGATATCCTGGGGAGTTGGCCATTGGCCTTGACCGCTTATAACCACGGGGCAAAGGCCATGTCGAACGCAAAAAAAGCCAAGGGCAACTATGAGACCATATTCAATGAATATGAAGGGAGACGTTTTAAATTTGCATCCCGTAATTTCTATTCCGAATTTCTGGCAGCCAGGGAGATCGCTAAAAACTATACTGACTATTTTCCGGACCTGATTCTCAGCCAGCCGATTAAAACCAGAACATACACCATCGAGGGGTTTATCCCCGTAAAAGAACTGGCAGAGCACCTGAAACTGAATCCCGAAGAGATCCGTTCATTGAATCGATCCCTGAGGGAACCCGTCTTCAGAGATCAGAAATACATACCAAAGGGTTTTCAGCTCCGTTTACCGGATAACGACGATCTGGTCCAGCGAATGGCGTCCATTCCTGCTGATCTGTATAAACCCGAACAGAAACGAAGTCGGTTCTACTGGGTCCGGAAAGGGGATGTTGCCAGTGTTATCGCGCGACGTCATGACATAACGCTCCAGGACCTGATCTGGGCCAATAATCTGGATTACCGGGCCCGGATATATGCCGGTCAAAACCTTCGTATCCCAACACCGGAAGACAGTCTGCTTCTGGCAGCACAATTTGCCGGGCCTGCGGCCTCAGAAGAGCAAAAGACAGCTAAAGAGCGACTGAGACTTGAGCAGCTGAAAGAAGCTTCAGTCACGGCATCTTTAGGAAAAACAGAGGAGACACCAGGTTCTGCAAACGGTGAAAACGCGTTGATTAACCCCAGTATTGTCACCGGCAACATCCTGGTTAAACGGGAGTTCGCCAAGAAGGGCGTTAACTTTGGCGTCATACAAGTGGAAACGGGGGAAACACTGGGCCATTTTGCCGAATGGCTGCAGGTTTCGGCCCAGTATATCAGAAACCTGAACCATCTCTCCTTCAGGGGAGAGATCCATATGGATCAGAACCTTGTTATTCCTTTCACACGTATTGATAAAGAACGATTTGAAGAACAGCGATACGAATTTCACAAGGAATTTGAAGAAGATTTTCTCAGTGCCTATGATATCGAAGGGGTATGGCAATATAAGATCAAACGGGGTGACAATATCTGGACCTTGTGCAAGGAGCAGTTTGAACTTCCCGTGTGGTTGATCAAAAAATACAACCTGTCCGTCGATTTGAATAGACTGAGGCCAGGCCAGAAAATTGTTATCCCGGTTGTCGAGGCTAAAACGGAAAGTTGATGATCCTGGTGCAAGATCGGGAGGGTGTTCCTTCCGGTCAGTCTTATATGGACTGATCGGTTTTCCAACCGGATCAGTCCATATATTTATCGATACCCTGGTAGATGCCTTGTGCCAGAATCCGTCGGTATTCTTCCGTTCTTAGAAACTGATTTTCCTCCTTATTGCTGAGAAAGCCGGTTTCAACCAGGATACACGGCATCTGCGCCCCCAGCAGGACGATAAAGGGGGCTTTCTTAACACCCAGATCCCTCATTTTATGGTCGCTCTCGGTCGTTTGTGAGACGATGGCAAACTGCACTTTTTCAGCCAGGTCACTCGACTCCTGTATTTTGGAATTGGTCAGCAGGTCATTGAGGATACTCTGCAGGTCGCTGATACTTTTCAGGCTGGTCTCGTTCTCCTTGGCAGCGAGCATCAGGGCTTCGTTATCTGAGGTCAGATTAAGATAGTATGTCTCGGTTCCCCGGATCCTGGGTCTGGGACTGGCATTGACATGGATACTGATGAAGAGATCACCCTTGTTCTGGTTTGCAAAAGCTGTCCGAGCTTCCAGTTTAATGTACTCGTCATTTTTTCGGGTCATCAACACCTCAATCTGGGGATGGTGATGCTTAATAATCTCCCGCAGAGACTTTGCGATCCCAAGTGTCACGTCCTTTTCATCCAATCCAAAAGCAGATGCCCCGGGATCTTTGCCTCCGTGTCCGGGGTCCAGAATAACGCGCTTGACTTTTAAACCGAAGACTTTCGAGAGGGAAATCGCATCGTCTGATATATCCCCCGACTCGGTTTCGGTTTCATCCGCTTCCGGGGTCTTCAAGGTTACCCCGGGAGACTCGGCGCTTGGATCCGGCCGGGTAGCATTATTCAAAACGGACAGGTCATTCTTACCCAGAATATCAATCACGATTTTGAACTGCAGCGGGAGTTTGAAATGAAAAAGCTTAATTTTTTCCAGACTCACCAGATCCAGAACCACCCGAACGGTCTGCCTGTCAAATTGAGCGATGCGGGCGGATGTCACCAATCCGTCATCGACGGTAATTTTCTTCTGTACATCTTCCGGTAAATAGGCATGAAAAATATCCAGGACCAGCCTTTTTTGGGGATAATTGGCATCTTCCGGCAGAACCCGATAGCTGTAGCGGACATCAGATCCAGCATTGACCACCATTCTGGACCAGTCGGCAGTTGCCCAGTAATCGATTTTGGAAACCTCAACCTGGGGTCTTTCCGGATCGTCCTCCGCCTCACTGAGTCCCCCAAACCGGATGGCTGCCAGTTCGACCGGCACAGCCTTTTTTTCTTCAACCGGGTAGATCCGTAAATCTTTATGGGGGGGTCGCAATAACTGGATTCTTTTTTCCGCTTCATTTTCGAATTCAGTTTTCGGGAACCACTCCAGCAGGTTTTTATATTCCAGATATGCCAGATCCTTGTTTTTTTCAAAAA
>JAHJRI010000138.1 GCA_018830885.1 bacterium
AAGGGCACCTTGATTAACTGGAACTCAGTCAGCATCAATGGGTTGATGTTTCAAGCACCCTGGAAGCCCTGGATGGCTTCCAGGGTGCTCCATGGATGGACTCTCGTGCGTTTCTTGAAAGATCAACCCTTTGGCGCGGTACGTTCGATAATTTGTATCTATTCAGTTCAATTTCCGTTCAGCCCCGAAGGTATTGTGTTTCAAGAACCCTGGAAGCCACGGATGGCTTCCAGGAGCTCCAGGAGGATTTATGCGTTTCTTGAAACACAGTACCTTTGGGGCGTATACAGGTGAATAGTTACGATAATTTTAATGAATCAAGGTGCTCTTAATAATCCGGCCAGAATCGCCGACTTATTCTTATTCTTCATTGTGCCCCATCCCGGGCTCCGTTTCCGGCTGTGTCTCCCGACTTGCCAGCGCCGCGATGGCAGTGGGGGAGACACCAAATCCCTTCAGAATAAAATCAGCCACACACTCTCCAATTTCGTCGACCGACATCCGTCCCTGGGGGGAGTACCAGCGGATAACGCCATTCAGGACGCCCAGGGTGGAGATGCAGGCCATTTTACTGTCCCTGGCCTCAAAATCCCCGCTATCGATTCCCTCCACCACGATGTCCTGCAGCAAGGCTTCCAGCCTGTCCCGTGCTTCGATGATCAGGGAGCGCCACTTCCTGGGCAGGATCAATTCCTGCTGCCGCAAGGCCCCGATGACATGATTCTGGGTGACTGTCCGGACATGCCCCTTGATCACCTGGTACAGCGTCCTTACCGGATCGCTCTCTGTCGCCAGGATAGTATTGATATTGGTAATCGCTTCTTCAATGGCCTGCAGCTGAATCAGGTAGAGCAGCTCATCCTTGCTTTTAATATAGTGATACAGGCTTCCCTTGGATAATTTTAACCGGGCCGCGATCTCCTCCAGGGAAGACTTTTCGTAGCCCTTTCTGGCAAAAATCCGGGCGGCGTTTTTCAGGATTTTTCGGCGCGTGTCCTGATAGCGCATCTCCCTGAACGATACCGGTTCCTTAGCCAAATTGTCTCCCTGTTTACAAAGGAACTTTAAAGGGCAATCCGGGCACGCTGCCACTGGATTGATGATAAATAGAGGAAACTATTCAGTTTGTATTCAGCTGACGCACTGGGCCATCCCGTCACAGTTAGCTGCAGTGACACATACCAGGGGGAACAATTTCAAACTCGCATCCATACATCCCTGGGCTCCTTGAAAACGTCCTGTTTTCAAGGGTTGATCCATGCTACGAGCCTCGCTTCTGACCTGTCGAGAATGAGTTCGATGACATACTGTTCCTTGCTCTGTTGGCAATAGAAAAGTGGTGAATAGTTACAAGTCAATAAGATATTTTTAATTAAGTATTACAGATAATTAATTAAACATATTCAAACAAGAGTTGAATATCAACTGTTATTCTAAGTTCTAATCTGATTGGAAAAAGTTGTCAAGATCCTGAATTCAGGGGAGTGTGTATCTCCTGGGAGGTAATTGCCCAGCCGGTCAGTCTTTTTCTGGGGTGCACCAAATATGTGTGGGTACCAGTAAGCGGAAAGAGGTTATGATTACATACCCACATGTTTTTGGTGCCCTCTTTTTCTGCGGTTGGTTTACAACCCTGATAAAAACATGTCAGGATACCAGCGGAACCACGGTCTGTGCATTTTTGCACAGTCAGGATGGCGCGCCGGCAATCGAACTCTGCAGGAGCGGCAGACATTGCTGCCAGTATCAATACCGGGATTTTTCCGGAAACGGCTGTCGTTGGATTTGAAGTGGGGGGGCAATCTGACCGATTTCACTGCAGTTGTGACGGTGGCGGCGTTTTAACCAAAACGGAATGGAGACAAACAGGGATGTCAACGATGGACGGACTGGAACTGGGACATAACCGGTATGAAAAACAAAGAGTATATTACGGCTGGATTGTGGTGGCCGGTGTTTTTTTCATGGTGGCCGCTTCTTGCGGCTCTTTCTACAGTTTTGGCGTATTTTTTGTGCCTATCCTGGAGGAGTTCGGATGGTCACGGGGGGTTGTTTCGGGGGTCCTTTTCGTTTCCGGAATCGTATACGCGGCTGCCGTTCCCTTAATCGGCAGTATAGCCGATCGCTTCGGCTACAAATGGGTTTCCATTGTGACTGCCGGTTTGATGGGGCTTGGGTTTATACTGGGGTCGCGTGCGCAAACAGTCTGGCAGATGTATCTCTTTATCGGTTTGCTGCCGGGAATCGGGGCCTGTGCGGCCATCCCCCTGCCCCTCTCGATGATTACCAGTTGGTTTGTAAAACGGCAGGGGCTGGCACTGGGTATTGCATCTGCGGGAATCGGGGTGGGTGCAGCAACAGTCCCGTTGCTGGTCACAGCCATTGAAACCCAGCTGGGTTGGCGACCCGCCATGTTTTTTGTGGGCGCATTGATCATTCTGGTATACATTCCCATTGCCCTGCTCGTCATCCGTCCGCCTGATCCCGATTATGTCATGATCCATGAAGGAAAACAGCGGGCCCATTCGATTGGGGCGGTTGGCAGGGATACCCGGAATATCTCCCTGGTCCAGGCATTGAGAACCAGTCAGTTCTGGTCGTTATTCATCATCTTCGGATTCTGTATTTTCTGTCTGGGTCTGATCATCACCCACCTTGTCCCTTTTGCCAGGGATTCCGGTATTTCGCCGCTCAGTGCAGCCGGCCTGCTGACCATGATGGGACTGTGCAGTATTGCGGGGCGATTAACGGCCGGTTTTCTTTCTGACCGGATCGGCGCCAACCGGGTTCTTTTCAATGGTCTGTTTCTGCAGGGTATCATGATTCTCCTGCTTCCCTGGATGAATAGCCTGGGGATGTTTTACCTCTTTGCCTTCCTTTTTGGGATCTCCTACGGCGGGAATCTGGTGATGATTCCCAGAATGACGGCCGACATTTTTGGCGTCAAGTCCATGGGCGCTATCTATGGCGGGCTCTCCGTCGCCGATGGAATTGGATTCGCTGTCGGACCGCTGATGGCAGGGGCTCTGTTCGATTTTTCAGGGAGTTATACCGATGCGTTCCTGATCACTGCCGCCGGCATTTTTATAGCGGTTGCAGCGACCTTTGTTCTCAGAAGAAGAGATTGAAAGACCTGCCGAGGGATCAAGACAGGAATGGGGGTGCAATCCGTCGTTTTTGTCTGTATTTTGCATTACCAGAAAGAAAGAGACGCAATCGGCTGGGCGGATCATGGCCAAATAGAACCGACTGGTCACTGGCTGATACAGACGGAGAAATACAAGGACACCTTGATTAACTGGAACTTAGTCAGCATCAAAGGGTGGATGTTTCAAGAACCCTGGAAGCCATGGATGGATTCGTGCGTTTCTTGAAACATCCACCCTTTGGTGTGCGGTCAGTTCAATAATTTGTATCTATTCAGTTCAATTTCCGCTCAGCCCCGAAGGTATTGTGTCTCAAGAACCTTGGAAGCCATGGACGGCTTCCAGGAGCTCCAGGAGGATTCATGCATTTCTTGAAACACAATACCTTTGGGGCGTATACAGGTGAATAGTTACGATAATTTTAACTAATCAAGGTACCCACAATTTAACGGTTTGAACGGGTATGGAAAAAAGGGTTTTTAAGGTTATTGCACTGCTGCTGGTCCTGACAGGACTTATGGGATCGACGGTGTCCATCCGTGCCCAGGAAGTCCTGTCGGTATCCCGGAGTTATCGCTCACTGGCGATGGGTAACACGGGTATTGCCAGCGCGAACGACAGTGCAGCGCTTTTCTACAATCCGGCCATACTGGCCAATGTCAAGGGATGGTGGCTGGACTACTCCGCCTGGACGCTGGAGGGCTCAGAGGGGTTCACAGCTTCGGAAACAGCCCCCATGTTGATATCCCCGGTTTTCCCCTATATCAACCGGGAAGGGATTTCCGATGGGGACAAATCCACGTTTCTCTCCAAGGAAAACCCCTATCTGCGGGGCAGCGCAGGGATCAATCTAACGATCAACCTCACGGATACCGGGGTTTCTGTTGCCGGCAGTTATCTGATTGAAAATATTGCCACCACGACAGACAACGGGGCAACGATTTACCAGCGGGACGACACCATTCAGAAATTCGGGGTTTCGATTCCCCTGGGTTTGGGGTCCATGGTGCTGGGGCTGGCAGGTACCCGGATTCAAAGACGGGTGGCCCAGGACGCGACAACCGATACCATCACCAACTGGGGCAGCCGCCGTACAGCGACCGGCTATGATATTGGCCTGCTCTACCGGATGGCCAACAGGGCCCGTATCACATGGGGACTGGTGATGCACAATGCGGGGGGGTTGAAGTTCGGGGATGATCGTCTGGATGAGACAGAGCATCTCGGGTTCGGGGTTTCGATGAATCAAGAGGTGGGGATATTCAAGATCGTTCCCGCCATCGACATTCGGGAAATTACCTCCAAAGCAGACCGCAAGAACACCCTGCATGCCGGAATCGAAATCGGTATGTTTCCAAATTCCACCGGCGGAAGCTATCTCACCTACCGGGCGGGTCTTAACCAGGGATATCAGACCCAGGGGGTTGAACTGAACTTTTTCAACCACTACCTGATCATCGGGTACACCCTTTATGGTGAAGAGGTGGGAGAGGGCACGGATAAAGTGGAAAGCAGAAGATCGGTCGCCTATCTCTCCCTGGGGTTTTAACGGAACTGCGGCACTGCTCAGGCCAGTGTCTCCAGCGCCTCTTTTGTGAAGGGCTCAATCTCGCAATCCTGCCCGTCCCTGATTTTGTTGATCCAGTCCGGATCTGCCAGCAGTGCCCGACCGACAGCCACCAGGTCGAATTCATCTGCTTCCATGCGTCTGATTAGTTCATCGATCCCGGTCGGATGGGCCGTTTTACCCCCGAAGGAGGAGGTAAAGGTGGTGTCCAGACCCACACTGCCGACGGTGATGACCGGTTTTCCGGTAATTTTGCGGGTCCAGCCGGCCAGATTGAGCGGGGAGCCTTCGAACTCAGGTTCCCAGAAGCGTCGAGTGCTGGCATGAAAAACATCAACCCCGGCCGCTGCCAGCGGGATCAGGAACCGTTCCAGTTCTTCCGGATTGCGTGCCAGCTTGGCATTGAAATCCTGCTGTTTCCACTGGGAAAATCTGAAAACCACCATAAAATTGTTGCTGACCGCTTCCCGGACTGCCCGGATAATATCCAGTGCCAGTTGCAGTCGCCGCTCCAGACTGCCGCCGTATTCATCTGTCCGCTGGTTGGATTTTTCCCAGAAAAACTGGTCAATGAGATATTCATGGGCCCCGTGGATCTCGAGACCATCAAAACCGAGGTTTTCCGCTTCCCTGGCCGCCGCCGCAAAAGCCATCACGACGTCATGAATATCTTCAGCGGTCAACCCAATGGTTTCAATGGCTCCCTTTGCTTGAACGGTCATGGGACCGTATCCGGGTACCTGGGGATCGGGTTCGATCCCTCTTTTACGCATATACCCGACATGCCATAGCTGAGGGATGATCAGCCCACCGGCCTCATGAACTTCCTCCACGACCTGTTTCCATCCGGCCAGTGCCTGCTCTCCATAGAATGCAGGCACTTTGGGATACCCGTTGGCTCCCTTATGGTTGACAGTCGTGCCCTCGGTAATGATCAGGCCGACCCCTGACTCGGCTCGTTTGCGATAATAGGATGCAACATTCCTATCCGGAATTCCCCGGGGTGAAAAATTCCGGGTCATGGGGGCCATGATGAAACGGTTCCGTAAACGGACCGACTTGATGGTGATGGGTTGGAACAGTTTCAGTGACTTGATGTCTGTGAACGTAACTTCTCAATAACCTCTGGCAAGCGAAGTAATAGGGCAAGAGGATTTTTCCTGGATAATTGCGTCTGAATTTGATGCAAGGAACCGGATTATGAGCAAAGCTGAAGACGAAAGTTTTTGGACAGGGGATAAACCCAT
>JAHJRI010000139.1 GCA_018830885.1 bacterium
CTCAGCCCCGAAGGTATTGTGTTTCAAGAACCTTGGAAGCCATGGATGGCTTCCAGGAGCTCCAGGAGGATTCATGCGATTCTTGAAAAACAATGCCTTTGGGGCGTATACAGGTGAATAGTCACGATCGGATTTTATTTTTTTCACATCACACCCATACCACCCGTTTGCCCCCTGACACTGACTTCTTTAGCGGATTCAACAAACAGGCGGTCCCGAATTTCTTTTGCCGAAACTGTTCTATACTGCCAAACATTACAATGACTTGACTGACCTTCCGCTTCAGATTCCAGGAAGCATGACGCCCATTCAAAAAAAAAGTACCTTCCCATTTTTATCGGCTGCACGATAGACGGTGCCATTTCAAATATCTACAAATAGAATAACGAAAAAAAAGCACTATCAGCCATTCAGCATCAACAGCGGGATGGAAACAGGTTGAAAATTACCGGTAAGTGGTCTCTGACCGGAGAATGGAAATTGGATGTTCACAGAGACAGGCACTGTTATCGAAACAACCCCAGGGGTTTAACCATGACCCACCTTATCTCTCACTTTTTTATACGGAGAATTTGATGAATCAGGCTCGAGATATTAATCATTCAGTCAATGGGAGAAATCAGATGCGATCCCCTTTTATAGCTCTGTTGGTGTGTGCCGCTCTTGCCGGATGGTGGTTCGCGACACCGGTATTTGCGGATAACTATCCGGATCGACCGATAAAATTATTGACCATGGTCAAGCCCGGCGCCCAGATTGATCTGCTGACACGCTCGCTGGCAGGCGCTCTGAAAGACGAACTGGGTCAACCGGTACTCGTCAGCAACAATCCGGGTGGATCCCACGGCAGCGTAATGGCCTCAGAGCTGAATGCAGCAGACCCCGATGGCTATACCCTGGGTGTCTCAGCTACGGCTGCGTTTACCTATTCCCCCTATTTTGTGAAAACACGATACAAATTCGATGATTTCGAGTTCATCTCCCTGCTGGGGCTCAACCAGAGTGGTATTGTCTGCACCCCGGATCGTCCCTGGAAAACACTGAAGGATGCCATAGAGTGGGCGAAACAGGAAGGCAAACCGTTGACCTATATGTTCCAGGGGTCTGATGATCGGGATGTGTTGAAACGGATTGCCGCCGATAACGGCGTCAGATTGTCGCTGATGCCGAGTTCGGGAGGACCATCCATCATATCTGCAGTGATGGGCGGACATGCAGACCTGGGACACCTGGGAGCCATTCTGTTTGAATATGTCAAGGGCGGAAAACTGAAGCTCCTGGCGGCCACCACTCCGGAGAGACTCACGCAGATACCGGATGTTCCGACATTACGGGAACAGGGCTGGGATGAATCGGTGGAGATGTTTGTCGTGCTGGTTGCCCCCAAAGGGTTGCCCGCAGCCACCAGTGCCCGACTGCAACAGGCCATGGCCAAGCTGGCAAAGAACGAGACATTCCGAACGTTTATTGCCGTGCAATTAAAAATGGGTCCCGTGACTTTCGGGAAAGAGCATGCAACCAGTTATATGACAACGACCTATGAGCGTTTTGGGCGACAGGCGAAGAAATAACGAAAGGTCCTCCAGGTAAGGCAAAAAAGCGGGGGCGGGTGTTTCCGATTTGTCGGGAAGCCCGCCACGACGCAAAGCAAAAGGTTAAAGAAATGGATCTGCAGCCGGCAGATGGCAGGCAGCTGAGCCGATACCATAGAGATAACCGTGAGTTGACCCAACTGCTTGACCTTGCTGGCACCATTGTTTTCCGTATTTTACCAACCACAGTAAGCAATCCAAATTAGCAGGTGTCTGACATGTCTAAAAATCCAGGGAATATGATAACGATGCGTAGAGACATTTTCATCTTCAGCGGCATTACCATAGGCTGCCTGATGTTTATATTCTGGCTTATTCCCGTCTTCACCCCCCCCTATCCAGGTTATGGTGTCTCTGCCGCACTATTACCCAACGTGGTTGTCGGCCTTATCCTGGCACTTTCGGTATTGTCGCTGATACGGATTCTGTTTGTATATCGGTCAGAAAAGGGGAAAGATCCGACACCGCAGGAAGAAATCAAGCAGGCAGACAGGGTGCATTTGGGCCATCTTGCCCTGTTCATGGTACCCAGTTTTCTGATCATGCCCGCCATGGGGCGCCTGGGGTTCATTCCGGCCGGAATCGTGTTTATGCTTTTCATTCAGTATCTTTGTGGGCAGCGTAAGCCCCTGACAGCGATTATCGTCGCTGCATGTTCGGTGGGGGCTGTCTACGCTACCATGCGTTTTGGACTTGGCGTCCCAATGCCCTGAACCTGATTATTTTCAATTGGAGTAAGTATGCTGGACGTTATTCTGGCTGGATTCATCGACACGCTGAATCTTGCTAATTTACTGTTTGTTCTGGTGGGCGTGATCGCAGGTGTGGCGATGGGAGCGACGCCAGGTATTAACGGGCCCATGGCCATTGCCCTGTGCATCCCGTTATCCTATTACATGTCCCCGGTAACAGCCATCGGTTTTCTGGTGGGGCTCAACAAAGGCGCTTTTTTTGGGGGCTCCATCTCAGCCATTTTACTCAATACACCGGGCACTCCCGAATCTGCCGCAACCGCCTGGGATGGCTATCCACTGGCACAGCAGGGCAAGGGCGAAAAAGCGTTGCGTATGGCGCTGTATTCATCCGTAACTGGTGATGCCTTCTCAACCATCGTACTGATCCTGGTGGCCGCACCCCTCGCAGCAGTGGCTTTGTATATGGGACCGCCGGAACTGTTTGCTTTGATCTGCCTGGCCATGACTATCATCGCCGGGCTGGGAAACGAGTCTCCCGTGAAGGGATATATCGCCGCCGCCTTTGGTATTCTGATAGCCACAGTTGGCATGGAACCGGTATCTGCCATGCCGCGGTTTACGTTTGATATCTATCAGCTGGAAAGGGGAATATCGCTGATACCAATCGGCATCGGCATGCTGGCCTTTTCGGAAATTATCATCCAGCTGGAGCAACACATCAAGCAGGGCAACGTATCGGATCGCACATTGACATTCTCCTCCAAACCGGAGGATCGCTATATCTCCTGGAAAGAGTATCGTGACAGTATCAGAACCCTTCTGCGGTCATCCATTGCAGGTACCATAATCGGCGCTATGCCCGGTCTGGGGGCACCCGTGGCCTCATTTTTTGCCTACGACCAGGCCAAGAGAAAGTCAAAAACACCGGAACAGTTTGGCAAAGGCACCCTTCAGGGTATCGCTGCCTCAGAGTCAGCCAACAGTGCTGTATGTGGTGCGGCCCTGATACCCCTGTTCACCCTGGGGATTCCAGGCAATGTGGCTGCTGCCCTGCTCATTGGCGCGTTTGTCATTCACGGCATGATCCCGGGGCCGTTAATGTTTGAAAAGAATGCCCAGTTCATCTACTCCATCTACGGCAGCCTGATCGTGGCCAATATCTTTCTGCTGGTGGTCGGGCGCATGGGCTTAAAACTGTTTTGCAAGGTGGTCAAAACACCGGCGGTGATTCTTTATCCCATCATCATTTTTACCTGTATCATGGGCGCCTATCTGGCGGAATATGCCGTATTCGATGTGACATTAATGCTATTTTTCGGATTTGTTGCATACTTCATGAGGAAGTTCGGTTTTTCCTATATCAGTTTTATCATCGGATTTATTCTTGCCCCGATCTGGGAAACTGCATTTCAGCAGGTTATCATCTCATCGGAGTATAATCCTTTCATGCTCTTTACCCGTCCGGTGGCAGTCGTTTTATTGTGTATTACGCTCTATGTCGTTGTAAAAACAGCGGTTGAATCGGTGAAAAAGAGATAAGGTGATGGTGGTGCGGTTCAATCGCTGCCAGTAAAACGGGGGCGAATGCGCTGCCCCATTGCCGAACGTTTCAGGGCAACGCTGTATATTAAACGTTTCAGGGCAACGCTGTATATTAAAAGACACACATATCATATTGATGATGAAAAACAAGATCGGGCTGCTGGCATGAGCAGAAAATATCAGCCCGGTTTTTCATTTAAACCAGTAATGACAGTAACCAGAGTAAGAGGAGATAGATATGGCCAGTAAGATCCCGGAAAACATCACCGAAATTCCTACCGAAGTGGTGGAAACCGATCTGCTGATTATCGGCGGTGGAAACGCCGGATGCTTTTCCGCTGTTGAAGCAAAGAAACTAAATCCGGAATTAAAAATCACAATCATGGAAAAGGCCCATATCAGTCGCAGCGGCGCTTGTTCAGCAGGTATGGACGCGATCAACACTTATATTCCGGATGACAAGACACCGGAGGACCTTGTCCGCTGGTGCCGGTCCCAGGTCGGTGGCGGACCGATACGCGAAGACCTGGCCCTGAGCAACGCACAGGAGCTGAACGAAGCTGTTGATGATCTGGAAAGATGGGGGTTGCCCATCGTCCGGGATGAGGATGGAAACATGTCCTACCGCGGTGGATGGGACATATCGATTCAAGGGGAACAACTCAAGCCCATCATGGCTGAAAAAGCCATGGAAGCCGGCGCGGATGTCTATAACCGAGTTGCAGCCACCTCCCTCCTGATGGATGGGGAACGATGCATTGGCGCCATGGGATTTGGCGTCAGAAACGGAAAGTTTTATGTTTTTCGGGCGAAGGCGACCATTGTATCCACCGGTGGTGCATGCGGTCTGTATAAGTCTTATACTGCAGATGCGACAGACTCCCACCACCAGACATGGATGTGCCCGTTCAACGTCGGTACCGGCTACGCCATGGGGATCAAGCAGGGTGCGGAAATGACCTCTATGGAACAACGCTGGGTCGCTACACGGTCCAAGGATTTCTGCGGACCGATAGATACCATTTCTGTCGGTTACGGGTCCGCTATCATCAATGCCAGGGATGAACGGATACTGGAAAAGCACTACGCCCATCTGGGTGGAGACAAGGCCCCCCGGTATATCCGGGCCAATGCACCGATGGAGGAGTGGCTTGCCGGACGGGGTCCGACATACTGCGATACCCGGCATCTCTCAGCGAAAGAGGTAAAGGATCTGAAAATGGACTACCTCAATGAACGTCCTTCTTTTGTGCTCTTTCTTGCCAGCCGGGGTCAAGATATTACCAAGGAACCCATTGAGATATACGGCAGCGATCCATACATTGTCGGGGGTCACACCCAGAGTGGCTACTGGGTCGATATCAACAGGATGACAACCATTCCCGGTCTTTTTGCCGCCGGTGAAACCGCCGGAGGAAATCCCAATAAATTCGTCGGCGGCTGCGCCGCTGAAGGCAAACTGGCGACCCGGGGCGCGGCTGCGTATATTGCGGGAATGACCTCGCTACCGCCGGAGGACCAGGAGCAGCAGGATAAGGAAAAAGCACGGATTTTCGCCCCTTTTCTGAAGGAGCAGGAATTGAAAAAAGTGTCCGCCATTGAGATGGAAGAACGGATGCAGCGCCTGATGGACGAGTATGCCGGTGGAACGTCGCAGTTCTACCGGACCAATGAAGAGCGTCTGGACTATGCATTGAAACACCTGAAAATGCTCAAGGAACAGGTTAAATACCTCTATGGCAAAGACCTGCATGACCTGATGAGTATCCATGAAGTCATTGACCGACTCGATGTGGCCGAAGTGCTGGTTCACCATTTGAAATATCGTAAAGAAACACGCTGGCAGGGGTGGCAGACCCGTTCCGACTATCCGGAAATCGATGAGAAGCTTGATTGTTTTGTCGAGAGTCGGATCAACATGGAAAACGGAGAGATCGAAACATTTACCAGACCCTATGAGCAAATTGTTCCCGGCGATCGTTATACCGCTTAACCCCTAACCAAAAGGTTTAGTTATGCCACCAAAAGTGAATCTTGAAAAATGCGACGGATGTAAAGCCCAGGACGAACCGCTCTGCGAACAGGTTTGCCCTGGCGATCTGATGACGCTCAACGACAATCAGCAGGCATACTGTCGTGCAACCCGCGATTGCTGGGACTGCATGTGCTGCACGAAAATATGTCCCGTGGGGGCGATCGAGACTACGATTCCATACCAGTTAGGCTATTACGGAGCCAAGCTGGTGCCCATGATGGGGACCAATTCCATCACCTGGACCAGCCAGGATATTCACGGGAAAGTCGAGCGCTTTCGAATTAAAACCAGAACCGAGCAGGATTGATGGCAAAAACTCCGGCAAAAACAGCTGTTCTGATTGTAGACAGCGATGGGCAAATGGCCCAGGGAATCAATACGGGTAAACTGACCGAAAAACTGAGCTCTGGAAAAGATGTCGTTTTTTGCAGGATCCTGAAATATCCCCTGCCCGAATCCCAGGCTGAACAGATCAAACAGGAACTGACAGAAGGGATCTGTGACCGGATACTCTGGATCGGTCACTTTACTGGAACACAGAAAAGATGCCTGACAGAGACGTTTGTTCCGGCAGGCTTGAACCCCTTCCTTCACGGGTGGTGCGATCTGCTGGACCAGGGTGTTCTGAGCGATTCCCAGGATCGTGCCATCATGGAAAAAAAAGCGCTGACTGTGATTCGCATGGCACTCGCCAGAACCCGCCTCCTGGAAGCACTGGAACCGATGGAACTGCCGGCATCCAAATCTGTCCTCATCGTTGGTGCCGGCGTCGCCGGACTTAATGCGGCGGAAACGTTGTCCCAACTCGGCCACAAGGTTCATCTGGTGGAACAGAAGAGCGGTGTCGGGGGCAAGGTCGCCCTGCTGTCACGATTTTATCCGCGCATGTGTGATCCCCATTGTGGCATTGAGGTTGTCCTGAACGCGCTTTCTGCCTCCGAACGGGTTGACATTCACACGCTGACCCGGGTGGTTGAAACCAACGGTAGTCCAGGGAATTATACGATCCGCCTCGAAAAGGCACCGCGTTATGTCAAAACGGATTTGTGCACCGCCTGTGGCGAGTGCCTGAATGTGTGCCCGGTTGAATTTGACAATGGTCGCGGCGCCATTCAGGATATGCCGCCCTTCAATACCGGAAACGGCCTGCTGAAGCTTCTGCCGGGTAAAACCAGGGCGATTCATCCTGCCGAACCGTTCCCCTTTCCTGAAGCCTTTGTAATTGAAAGGGATCGATGTCCTGCCGGCTGCCAGGAATGCGAAAAAGTCTGCCCGACCGGTGCCATCGATCTGCAGGACGGGTCTGTGAGTGAAACGGTTGAAGCGGGTGCCATTCTGGTTGCAACCGGCTGGGATCCTTTTCCGCTTTCCCAGGTGACCGAATACGGTTATGGCGTGAATCCCGGTGTGATCGGGAATCTGGAAATGGAACAGCTCCTTGCCACCTTCAGGGTCCCCCATGCGCCGTTGTCCACCTTCGACCTGAACAAGACGGAAGCGGTCGGATTTGTGCAGTGCGCCGGCAGTCGGGATGACCGGTATCTCAAATATTGTTCGACAGTCTGCTGTTCCGGTACATTGAAACAGGTGATGACCCTGAAACAGGCATACCCCGATATCCGCTGTTATATCTTCTACAATGATATCCGGTCGACGGGGTTTGATGAGAATCTGCTGCGTACTGTCAAGATGCTGGATGGCGTTGTTTTTATTCCCGGCTTTCCTGCACAGGTGGAAACAAACCGGGCCACCGGGAAACTGTCGGCAGTGGCCGAAGATACCCTCTCCGGCCGGGAAATCAAACTCGAACTGGATCTCCTGGTTCTGGCCGGGGGGATGCAGCCGTCGCAGAGCGCAGATCAAATCGCTGCCACGCTTGGTCTGCCCCGCAACCAGTACGGTTTTTTTGAATCCCATCATCAATGTCGGCCGGAAGAGAGCCAGAGAACCGGTATTTTTGTCGGTGGCTGCGCCCGCGAACCGATGAATGTTGCCCATTCCCTCGAATCCATTCATCTGGCAGCCATGAAGGCACTGCGTTTCACCATGGGGACGGTGCACGTTGAACCTGCTTATCCGGTGGTTGATAAGACTAAGTGCGACCAATGCAAACGGTGTGTGGAGGACTGTCCTTTTTCCTGTTTCGATTACGATGAAAAAGGATTCCCGGTGCCGGATCTGGCCAAATGCCGGCAGTGCGGCAACTGCATGGGCGTTTGTCCCGTGATTGCTATTTCAAAACGGGATTGTACCATCCGCCAGCTGTCTCAACAGGTTGAAACGATGGGAAACAGCCCCTTTCTGGACTATGAAGAACCCATTATCCTGTCGTTTCTGTGCGAAAACGATGCCGCGCCGGCCGTTCGGCTGGCCATGGAGCAGGGGATTTCGGTTCCACCCAACGTGATCAGTATCCCTGTTCCCTGTGCCGGGGCTGTCAATAATGCGCTCCTGGCAGATGCCCTTTCCCTGGGAATTGATGGTGTGTTGATTGCCGGGTGTAAAGAGGGTCATTGTCACTATGTCAATGGCGATCAACTGGTTCGAAAGCGTAGTGGCGATCTGAAGGATAAACTCGAAACCATGATGATTGAGCAGGAAAGAGTCCGTTTTGTCAGCCTGGAAATCAGGGATGCGTTAAAATATGCTGACACTGTTGCCTCCTATGTTGCCGATTTGAAAGCGATCGGACCCAATCCTTTTAAAGTATAGAAGGGTGCCTCGGGAAAAAATGAAAAGAGAATCTGACAGTGGAATTGATCCTTCCCAACCATCACCGATTCATGCAGTGAAAAACTGTATGCAGTGCGGCCGCTGTTCGTCCAGTTGTCTTGCTGCTTTTCAATCGGATGACTCCCCCCGCAAAGTGATCCGGTTGCTGCAATGGGGTCTGCAAAGCGAAGCCATGAACAGCCCCTTTTTAAGACTCTGTATTCAGTGTCTGAAGTGTACCGATGCCTGCCCTGTGAGTGTGGACGTCGCCGGTGTGATACGGAAGCTGACAAGAGACCATTTTTTAAAAGGAAGGTGACATGGACACCCTGGTTGCTGAAATAAGACAGAAGGCCGAAGACCTGCTCTCCCGGAAAGTGGTCAGCATGGTGCTGGGCTTCACCCGGGGGAATCTTCCCATGGTGACCCGACCCTGTATCGTGCGATCTCCAGAAGATGCCGACTTATTATGGTGGGACGACTTCTGTGTGATGAACCTGGCTGCATTTATTCCACCCCGTCATGAAGGGAAAATTGGAGTTTTTGCAAAACGGTGCGATCTGCGTAACCTGGTCATTCTGAATTCGGAAAAGAAAATTAATCTCCACGACGATTTTTATATTATGGGAATTCCCTGCCACGGCATGTTGGATTCCGAAAAAGTCCGACAGGCAGTTCCAGGCAATAAACGAATCGAATCGGTAACGTCCGGCAAGCCGTTTATTGAGATCATGCAGCACGGTGGTTCACAATCACTGGAGCGTCATGACATGCTGCGGGAAAGCTGCCTGACCTGCAGTCAGACCAGCCCCGACATCGTCGATGAATGGATCACAGGACCGGCTGATCCGGAACCCCTCCCGCATGACAGCGAGCAATCCCCTGTGATCGAACCGGACAGAGACGCCGAATCCTTTGACGCACTGTTTTCGGAATGTATCCGTTGCTACGCCTGTCGTGAAGCATGCCCCTCCTGTTACTGCGAAACCTGTTTTGTTGATAAAGCGGGTTATCTCTGGCAGGGTCCGGACATCCCGGGGGAAAAAAACAGCCTGGATTTTCATTTTTTCCGGGCATTCCATATGCTGGGCCGCTGCACGGATTGCGGCGCCTGTGAGTCGGCCTGCCCTGTGCATATCCCGGTACGCCAGCTGGTGCTCCATCTGAAACGGGGTAACGCAGCGTTCCAAAAATATGAACCAGGTCTGAACCCATCCCTGCAGCCACCGGATGCCTGTTTTTGCCCTGCCATTCACAACCATCGTAAATAGGGGGGTATCAATGGACACGTTTATCCTGGAAAAAACGGCTTTTCAATCCTTTAGCGGCGAAGTTGCCAGGGACTATTCCGTTTATCTGCCCACCTTTCAAAAAGGCATCCTCGGCTTCAACCCGTATAATGGGGACGCGACAGCTCTGGAAGAGGGATTGACCCGTCACCCCCTCAAACAGTTTCTGTTACCCAACGGGGACATCATTGTCCATTATCACAGGCATCCGCAAGGCAGTGAGGAGAACCGATTCTCACCTGCCAGCGATGACAGGAATATCGTGGTGCTGGGCGTGAGACCCTGCGATGCCAGATCCGTGGGTTTGAATGCCATGGCATTGCTTTCGGATTCATCCAATCCCTATCAGGACAGCGGTTTTCAGCAACGACGGCGACATCTGATCGTTATCGGCCTTGGCTGCTTGAGCCCCTGCGCTGATGGTTTTTGCGGTTCCGTGGGAGGCAGCCCTGAAGATGAAACAGGTATGGATCTGATTTTCTTTGATCTGGGGGACAGCTACCTGGTAAAGGTTCTGACGGAAAAAGGGGCCCGGTTGACACCTGAAAAACGATTCCAGCCAGCGGAAGCGGCAGATATAAAAAGACTTTCAGATCTCGTTGCGACAGGCCGAAAAACCTTTGCCGCAGCAGCCGACCCCAAAATCAGTTACGCCGAAGGGGATATAAACACCCTCTTCAATCTCCCACTCTGGGAGGAACTGGCGGAACGTTGCTTAAACTGCGGGATCTGCACCCATTTGTGCCCGACCTGCTACTGCTTCGACCTGCTGGATCATGGCAATGAGAAGCAGGGTTACCGGTTCCGGGTTCTGGATTCCTGTATGTATCAACTGTTTACCCAACACGCTTCGGGCTACAATCCCCGCAAGTCCAAAGCATCTCGTATCCGGCAGCGGTTTATGCACAAACTGCGGTATTATCCGGAAAATTTCAACCAGCAGGTTGCCTGCGTGGGATGTGGCCGCTGCGTCCGGTATTGTCCAGTGAATATCGATATCCGGGAAGTGGCCTCTCAGATCCGGCTGCACAGCGGAGGAAACCATGACTGAACCATTTCTGCCTGTTCTGGCTAAAATCATCGCCATTCGATCGGAAACAGCGGACAAGCTCATCAAAACCTTCACCCTGTCCATTCAGGATAAAGCCGATGCAGACCGCTTTGATTTTCTGCCGGGGCAGTTCATCGAACTGTTTCTGCCCGGAAAAGGCGAGTTTCCGGTTGGTATAGCATCTGCTCCTGCAGAGAAAGGCATCATCGAGATCACTGTCAAAAAAACAGGCCTGGTCACGACCTATCTGCACACCCGGACGATCAACGATAATGTGGGCATACGGGGGCCATTCGGCAGGCCATTCCCCTGGCAGGGGATGTCCGGCAAAAACGTGGTGCTGATCGGCGGCGGCTTCGCCTTCACCACCCTGCGGGCTGCGCTTCAATATATCTTGAACCGGGAAAACAGACCCCTGTTCAAAGATATTCATGTTGTCTACGGAGCGACGAACCCGGAACTGCTGCTGTACCGAGCTGAACTGGAACAGTGGGCGGGTCACGGGCAGGATATTCAGCTCCATCTCACGGTTGACCGGACCAATGGCATGGCATGGCATCACGAGACAGGACTTGTTCCGGAGATCGTCAGGCAGCGCGTCCCGACAGGATCAGCAGATACGGTTGCGCTTGTCTGCGGTCCGCCCATCATGGTGAAATTCACGATCCCGGTACTGGATGCCCTCGGCTATCGCCATGATCAGGTCTTTCTTTCCCTTGAGAACAAAATGAAATGCGGAGTCGGATTGTGCGGCCGCTGCAACATCGGCCCTGTATATATCTGCAAGGATGGACCTGTATTTTCCCTGGAAAAGCTGAATCAACTGCCGGATGAATATTAAAGAAACTCCCTTTTCCCACAACTCGAATCTGACAGCAGTATTGCAGATCAATTCAGGGCACCTTGATTAACTGGAACTCACTCAGCTTCAAAGGGTTGAGTCCCCTCCGAAAAACCCCAAAATCGTCACCCCGGCGAACGCCGGGGTTACGCTCTATTTTTTTTACTGGATTCCGGCCTTTACCGGAATGACGTTTGAGGTCGATTTTCGACTTTTCGGAGGGGACTCAGGGTCGATGTTTCAAGAACGCTGGGAGCCATGAATGGATTCCAGGAGCTCCATGGATGGACGCGTGCGTTTCTTGAAAGATCAATCCTTTGATGTGGCAAGCTCGATCATTTTAATTAATCAAGGTACCCTTAAGCCATGATACCAACCTGATCCGTCGATCCGTCGTCTTTGTGGAAGATTCATTGACTGTCCATTGCATAAAGGTATAGCATGTAAGTCTAAGAAGAAAGAGACATTTCATGTTTCACCCGTTTATGAAAATGATTAAACGAGACCTTCATGAAGACACAATGGCACATGTCAGAAAAAGACTTCTTCTCGGGCCTTCCCCAGGAGAAAGAGGCCTTCATATTCCTGTCCCAGAAACAGGTCGGAAAGAAGAACGACATTATCTTTCATGAAGAGGACAACTCGTCTTTTTGCTACTATCTGGAAAACGGGTTTATTAAAATATTCTGCAATACGGCACTCGGAAAAGAACCCACCTTTTTTATCCGCAAAACTGGCGAAATGCTGGGTCTTGCCGATTTGTTAAACGGACAGGTCAGAAAGTGCAGCGCGCGAGCTATTACGTCGTTTACGCTGTATGCCATGAATAAAAAGACATTCGACGAGTTCCTGGTTGAAAACAGTGTGGTGGCCAGAAGGGTGATGGAAGTTCTGGGTGCCCGACTGCGTTACCTCGGCGAACAGGTACACAACCTGATGGTATGTGATGTCACAACCCGAATGATCAAACTTTTGCTTTATATGGGTCATGACGAGCTCCTGAATTCCTATTCCCAGGACGAACCGATCACCTTCAAAATGGATCTGACACAGGAGCAGATCGCCTCGCTAACCGGAACCTGCCAGCAGACCGTCAGTGAGACTATGAAAAAACTGCAGGAAAGCCGTCTCATCGATATTTCGAATAAGAACATTACGATTATCAATCCATTGGAAATGCTGGAATCGGTTTCCTGACCTTTCCACTGCCCCCGCTGAACCATCTATTCGCGCCCGTTCCCAATCAAACAGGGACTCCTGAAACCGCTTCATGACAGACACGCTGCAATAAGTGATATTCTCATACAAACCACCATGCCCCCGGGTTTGGCACAATGAAGGATGAAAAACATTTTAGGCCTGTGACGTGTCTGCTGGGAGCAACTTGGAATATTTGGGGAAACAAGCCATTGATATCTTCTGCGTGAAGAAACGCCAACTGTTTGAGGACACAGTCCGAGTTTTGGCGTTTCAGCAGACGATATCAATCATTGGCGCCCCAAATGTTCCCGGAGTGAGCAGCAGATACGTCACAGGCAGATAGGGAATACTTTCTCATACAAACCATCATGCTTTGTCGGGCACAACGAAACATGAGAATGGTATCGCGGTGTTGACCCGCGACTGATATGAACCCCTTTCAGTTGGGAGACCTATTTCAAGATGATCTAAGGCTTGCATTGCTCTTCGAAGCTGGAAGTTTCGCTTCTCATCTCAGACAGTTGGGGTCTCGGACGCTTCGCTTCGTCAAGATCATCTAAGAGACTGCTCCAAGCAATTGAAACAGCTCTATGACAGTCACTCAGCTCAGCTTGCTTTCCTTCATGATCTCCGTGTCTCTGTGGTGAGTGTTTTTCATACAATTAAGCAGATAGACCCCCGAAGGTTTTCATGATGGCAGATTATCCCTGTCCGTCAGCTGATTGCTATCGTGCACCCCATGGATTTATCAGACAGCATGACGATGGCAGTTTTTCCTCCGGGAATAGCTCACTCAAAATCACCCAGTCCAGGCATATTTTTTTTATCCGACAGAAGCGATTCTCTCTTTTCAGGCTGATCCCTCACCGATCCGATTTCTTCTTTGAAATCTCCCCCATTTTGTGCGGACTCCCCGCCATCCATGATCCCGGGGAGCTGCCGTTTCCAAGGAGTGAAGAAATACCAGACGTTCCCATCTCAAACCCCGGTTGGTGATCAGACCGGGATTGGATGACGGGCGCTGCGAGAGGCACCACATTTGCAGCTCATCTTCCCAGGACTGAATGTAAAACCGCCCCAAAAAAACATCACTCCCCTGTTCATAAGGAGATAAGATGATACCACCGATGATCGATCACATCACCGGACTTGTCGGCAATACACCGGTCGTCCGGGTTGAATCCCTGAGCCGGTTAACCGGCTGCGACATTCTGGTCAAATGTGAAAACATGAACCCCGGCGGTTCGGTCAAAGACAGGGCCGCCCTGCAGATGATCCGGGATGCCGTCGAATCCGGAAAACTCACAAAAGAGACCACCATCGTTGAAGGCACCGCCGGTAATACCGGTATCGGCCTCGCCCTGGTGGGCCGGTCCCTGGGTTATCAGGTGCTGGTGGTCATGCCTTCGGGACAGGCCGCTGAAAAAGAACGGCTGGTCTCCCTCTATGGTGCCGACCTGAAGCTGGTAAAACCCTGCCCCTTTTCCAATCCCAATCACTTCTATCATACGGCAAGAACCATTGCCGAAGAAAACCCGGGTCAATACTGGTGGGCCAACCAGTTTGAGAACCTTAGCAACTTCAAAGCCCATTATACCGGCACAGGACCGGAGATCGTCCATCAGACCGGGGGAAAACTGGATTTCTTTGTCTCGGTGGCAGGGACCGGTGGCACCATCGGCGGGGTTTCAACCTGTCTGAAAGAGAAAATTCCCGGTGTCCAGGTGGTACTCGC
>JAHJRI010000140.1 GCA_018830885.1 bacterium
CTCGAATCGGGGAATGTGCACAAGGTCCAGATGATTCTCAGGCGGATCGGAGCCCCGTACCAGCGGGTTGACGTATCACAGACAAAGGGAGAGACCGGCAGTCCTGCCTATCGGCAGATCAATCCGATCGGCAAGATACCGGCTGTGTTGTTTGATGATGGGGATATATTGACTGAATCGGGGGCGATCCTGTTCTTCTTTGGCCGGCAGACACCATTGTGGCCGGACAACAACAGAGTTCAAGCGGAAGTACTGCGATGGATGTTTTTTGAACAATACAGTCATGAACCCTCCCTGGCAGTTATCCGTTATCTGAGGCGGTTTGCTGATGAACCGGGAGGGCATGCAGACAGATTGAATGGTCTTGAGCCAAAAGCCCGGCATGCGTTGAATGTGATGGAAGGCCATCTGCAGCAGAACAACTGGTTCGGAAATAAGGTCTGCTCTATTGCCGACTATGCTTTGTACCCCTATACGCGACTTGCAGAAGAAGCCGGGTTCGATCTCCGTGTATTTCCATTAATTCAGAAATGGCTGGGTGAAATGGCGTCACAACCTGCATTCATCCCGCTGCTGACCGATGGCGCTGAATTGACGCTGGGTTTTAATGAGTATTTTAGCGTTTAGGCTTCGATCGTATCATTCGGTCGACCTGAAGGATATAATCAGGGCGGGGGTTTTCACCAACCGGATACTTCCCTCTGTTTTTATGAAAAACACTCACCACAGAGACACGGAGATCACGGAGGAAAACAAGCTGAGCTTTATGACAGGCACGGGAAGGCATCGCTATTGTTCATGTTTCGTTGTGCCCCATATGGGGCATGATGGTTTTTATGAGAATAGCACCCTAAAGCGACTGGTTTGAAGGTGTCTCAGACAACGGAGTGATTCTCGGGAACACCGGCCACCCCGATGGCTGGATTACAATCTTCATCCGGACCCCCAGGAATTGTGGTCCCTGCGCTCGTCGGTGCGGGCAGGATCCCCCCGAGAGGGTTTCCCCTATCCCGATAGTGACGTTTCGACTATACTGATCAGACATGGAATTTTTAAGCCAGGAAACGGAAACAGGACCGGGAATCAGAGAAAAGGCGGGGTGATGGTTCAATTGAACAGTAAAAATTACAACAAAGAGTTAAACGGTGCCGTCGCGGTTGCCCGGTTGGCTGGATCGGTGATGATGCATTACTATGATCTTGACTACACCGTGTCAGAGAAAGCCGGGGAAGTGAATCCTGAAGCAGCTATTTTTACGGAAGTGGATGGTAAAGTGGACAGTATTGTGCAGAATTACTTCAGACAGGTCTGGCCGGAGGATCAGCTGCTCACCGAGGAAACGGCACCGGATCAAGGATGGCATAAAGCCCCGAGAATCTGGACCATTGATCCGATCGATGGCACCATGGGTTACCGAAAGAAGACGGGATCTTTTGGGATCTCCATCGCCCTGATAGAGGATGGCCGTCCCGTTGTCGGGGTTCTCTATGCCCCCGTCCATGATCTGCTGGCGTGGGCTGTCGTGGGGGAAGGGACCCGTCTGAACGGCACAAGGGTGGAACTCGATGAAGAATCGGCGATCAGCACAATCCTGTGCAGCAGCAACTCTATGCACCGTCCAGCCTATCAAAGCGCACTGGAGGCAATCAACCCGGGAAATCAGTTCAGGATAAAGGCCATGGAGTCTGTCGTGGTGAAGGCAATGCAAATCATGCAGCATGAGGGTGACATATACTTCTTTCTTCCCATATCAGAGGAAACGAAAACCGCCCCGAAGTTCTGGGACATTGCTGCAGCTGATATTCTCATCCATGAAGCCGGTGGCAGGGTGACGTCCTTTGCAGGAGAGACCTACCGCTACGACATCCCGGATTTCAGATGTGTCAATGGCGCTTTGCTGGGCTCAAGAAAGGGTCATGCGCTGGCCCTGAAGAGACTGCAGTCATTCGGCCAACAGGATGGTTGACGCGGACAGGTCTCATCTCGAATCGGTCTCATGTCCCCCGATTTAATCTTTCGCCAGCGGGATTTCCATCCTTGATTTAGAGACAGATTTCGACTACTTTTTACGGGAGTGCCGGGCGTCGTTCGGTACCGGATACAGGCACCTCGGCTTGGCACTTTAGATGATGCACTCAATCCAATAATGTGATGAAGGAGAAATCCAATGCTGCAGACAACAACCGCAGGCAGTTTACCCAAGCCATCCTGGCTGGCTGAGACCGAAAAACTCTGGGCGCCCTGGCGTCTTTCAGGTGCCGAGCTCATCCGCGGAAAACAGGATGCTGCGCTGGTCTGGCTCAAGGAGCAGGAAAAGGCGGGGATCGATATTGTGACCGACGGGGAACAGTTCCGCAGGCATTTTGTACATGGTTTCCTGGAGAAGATTGAGGGCATCGACTGGCAAAAAATGACGGAGATGGGTATCCGGGACAACCGGTATGTGGCCAGTGTCCCCACCGTGACAGGACCGGTGAAGCGCAAGGGGTCTGTTCATGGGGATGAGGCCCGCTTCTGCCGTGCCTATACGACCCATCAACTGAAGTTCACCCTCCCCGGTCCGATGACCATCTGCGATACCATCGCTGACGCCCATTATGGCAAACGGGCGGACATGGCGATGGCTTTTGCCGAGATTTTGAATGAAGAGGTGAGGGAGCTGGAAGCCATCGGTGTGGATGTGATCCAGTTTGATGAACCGGCGTTCAATGCGTTCATGAACGATGTCAAGGAATGGGGCGTTGCTGCGTTGCATCGGGCAATTGAAGGTGTATCATGCAAGACGGCCGTGCACATCTGCTACGGGTATGGGATTCAGGAAAACATCGATTGGAAAAAGGGGCTGGGCAGCGAATGGCGTCAATATGAGGAGATTTTTCCGGCTCTCAACGCCAGCCGGATCGATCAGGTGTCACTGGAGTGCGCCAATTCGAAAGTGCCCCTCTCCCTGATGGGTCTGCTCAAGGACAAGGAGGTGATGGTGGGCGTGATTGATGTCGCTACGTCGAAGATCGAGACCCCGGAAGCGGTGGCCGCAACCATCAGAAGCGCCATGCCCTATGTTGATCCGGAAAGACTGATGCCCTGCACCAATTGCGGGATGACGCCGCTTTCCAGGCAGACCGCCGCCGGTAAACTGGCATCCCTCGGCGCAGGCGCCGCGATTGTCCGGAAAGAACTCGGCCAGAAACCGCTTTAGAAAGAGAAAGGAATATTATGGCTTCACTGAATCCGGAGCATATCAAGGCGGTTATCCAGCTGATCAATCAGGGACCCTATTTCAAACACCTGTCGATGCCTGTCAGGGAACTGGGCGTCGGATATGCCATCGTGGAACTGAAGGTCAGAACTCCTGAGCTTAGCCCCTGCCAACAGTGGCCCTTGTTGCCAAGGTAAGGGGTAAAAGGTCAAACAATACAAAGAGATTTACAATTATTGGCAGACCCTATAAGCCATCATTCCCTGAAAGGGCCGGATTTGCTA
>JAHJRI010000013.1 GCA_018830885.1 bacterium
AAAACCAGCGGAAATTCTTTTTGAAGGAGCAGTTGAAGGAGATCCGGAAAGAACTTGGATTGAGCAAGGATGAGAAAACCCAGGAGCTGGAAAAACTGAGAAAGCGGGCTTCCCGGCTGCATTTCACAGAAGAGGCCAGGGAGCGATTTCAGGAAGAGATGGACAAGGTGGCATTACTTGATATCCAGTCACCGGAGTTCAATGTTTCGCGGAGCTACCTGGACTGGATTACGGCGCTGCCCTGGGGGCTTGTCTCCCGTGACAACCTGTCGATAGACAAGGCCGAACGGATATTGAACATTGACCATTATGGTCTGGAGGATGTGAAGGAGCGGATCCTGGAGTTTATCGCCACATTGAAGCTGAAAAAGGATATCACCGGAACCATACTCTGTTTTCTGGGACCTCCTGGTGTGGGAAAGACGTCGCTGGGAAAATCCATTGCCCGGGCTCTGAACCGTAAATTCTTTCGTTTTTCCGTCGGTGGCATGCGGGATGAAGCTGAGATCAAGGGTCACCGCCGGACCTATATCGGCGCCATGCCGGGTAAATTTATCCAGGCCCTGAAATCGACCCGATACAGCAATCCTGTGATCATGCTGGACGAGATCGACAAGATTGGAAACAGTTATCAGGGGGACCCTGCCAGTGCATTGCTGGAAGTTCTGGATCCAGAGCAGAATATGGCGTTTGTGGATCACTATCTGGATGTGCCCTTTGACCTTTCCAAGGTGTTTTTTATCACGACCGCCAACCAGCTCGATACCGTGCCGGCAGCCCTGCTGGACCGGATGGAAGTGCTGCGGCTGCCAGGTTACATCACCCAGGAAAAACTCAAGATTGCCACCAAATACCTGGTGCCCAAACAACGGTTTGCCCACGGTCTGACGGCCAGTAACTTTACCATTACCGAACCCGCGATCCGGGAGATCATCAATGGCTATGCCCGGGAAGCGGGGGTAAGGAATCTGGAGAACCAGATCAAGAAGGTTTGCCGCAAAGTGGCTAAGAAGATCGTCAAGGGGGAAGATAAAGCGAGCTATTCCATTGGTATTTCCCAGTTAAAGGAATACCTGAAAAACCCGATCTACGAAGACGACGAGATCCTGGGCGAGGGCCAGGTGGGTGTGGTCACCGGACTGGCATGGACCAGTCTCGGGGGATCTATTCTCTCAATTGAAGCGACCAAGATGATCTCCGAGCGCAAGGGATTCAAACAGACAGGGCAGCTCGGGGATGTCATGGTGGAGTCTTCTGAAATAGCCTATAGTTATGTGACCTCTGTCGCTCAATTATTTGGTGCCGATCCCGGTTTCTTCAAGGAGTACTTTATCCATCTCCATGTCCCGGCCGGAGCAACGCCCAAAGACGGTCCCTCGGCAGGTGTTACGATGGCCACGGCGCTGTTCTCTCTGTTATTCAACAAGCCCGTTATACCCAGACTGGGGATGACGGGGGAACTGACCCTGACCGGGGAGGTTCTGCCCATTGGCGGCTTGAAGGAAAAAATCATTGCTGCCCGGCGGGCCGGATTGCGGAAGATCGTCATCCCTGCCCAAAACAAGAAGGATTACGTCGAGCTGGCAGATCATCTCAAGGAAAAAATCCAGGTCTTTTACGCAAAAAAATATCAGGACGTGTTCAAAATAGCCTTCCCTGACAATATTCCAAAAACGACAAAAAACGGTTCCTAAAGAGCCTCAGGGGGCGGATCCGCCCCCTGCTCCCCCTGTCTCTTCTCAAGTTGAATCTGTGCCGCTGTCAAAAGGGCCATGGGAATTTTGCGAGCAGCGCAGGAGATATAGTCCAGACCCCGTTCAACTGCATACCGGATCACATCTGGGCTGGCGCTGTGTTCCCCGCAGATTCCCGTTTCCAGATCGGGACGGATGGCTCTGCCGGCGTGAACAGCAAAATCGATCAGCTGTTTTACCGGTTCGGCCAGATGTTGAAAGGGGTCCCCCTCCCATATATCCAGTTCCTCGTAGAGTTGAAGCATGGAGCCGATGTCGTCCCTGGAGATGCCAAGGGTTGTCTGGGTCAGGTCGTTGGTTCCAAAGCTGAAGATTTCAGCCTGATGAACCACTTTTGAAGCAGTGAGTGCCGCTGCCGGAATCTCAATGACGGCACCGATTCGAATATCGAATGGGAGTTTATCCAAGCCAGCCTCTGCCACGGTCTGTCGGACGACTTCGTTGATGCCCCGGATAGAATGGCCTGATGCCATGTTGCCGTTTCTGAGAAGGGCCATCTCCCGGTGGGACATAATAAAGGGAACCAGAATTTCCGGCTGGACGGGGATACCCTCGCTGGTATTTGCCTGAAGGGCCGCAGAAAGAATGGCGTGGACCTGCATCTCGTACAGTTCGGGCATCGAGATGCCCAGGCGGCAACCCCGGTGCCCGAGCATGGGGTTGGTTTGTTTCAGCAGGTTCTGCAGCTGGCCTGGCGCTGTCTGATCCAGGAAGAATTCATGCAGTGGCGCATCCAGAAGTCGAATGGTCAACGGCAGACCATCCATAATACGAAACAACGTCAGGAAGTCTTCTGACAGCAGGGTATCGATCTTCTCCAGCAACTGCCGTTTCTTCTTCTCATCTTCGCTGACAATGAAGGCACGCAGCATCTCAAGACGGTCTTCCTCGAGAAGCATGTGCTCTGTCCGGCACAGTCCGATGCCGTCAGCACAGTACTCCTTTGCCAGTTGGGCCTCGGTTTCGGTTTCCGCATTGGCCCGCACTTTTGTTTTAAGACACTGTCCGCGTGCCTGGTTGAGCAGTACCTGCAGGTCGGCACTGTCGTATGAGGCCTGCCGGATATCGGCCCTGCCGATAAAAATGGCGGGTTCGCCCGTGTCCTGAACATCCATGGAGAGCATTTGTCCCTCAGCCACCCGTTGGTCACCAATGGTTATATGGTCATCAAAATGGGCGATCAGGGGGTGAATGACAGACGGTTTCCCCAGATATCGTGCCACAATGGGGGCATGGGATGTATAGCCCCCCCTGCTGGTGATCACGCCGCGACTTAATTGTATCGCTTCCAGATCCTCTGCATGGGTTCTCTCTCTGAGGAGGATAAAGTCCAGGTCCCGGTTCTCCGCTTTTGCATGCCAGTAAGCCGTCTTCAGATTGCGGGCGGAAAAGTAAACACGACCGCGGCAGGCCCCCGGAGAACCAGCTTTTCCACCCGTAATGCGGACCAGGCTGGCTGTCGACGCCGGATCGGTTCCGGGATAAAAAAGGGCGCTTAATTCCTCAGGTGAGATAGCGTTGACGAATGTCCTGTCTGAAATCTTCTCCTCTTGAAAAAGTTCTGATAGAAGTTTCAGGCGTGCGTGAACGGATTTCCGGGTTGATGATTGGTCGGTTATCCAGACGGTATCATTTTCAACCAGATAGTGAATCTTCCGGATGTCCAGGTACCAGGTTTCGAGAATGGATGCAGACTGCTTCAGTTTTTCCAGCTGTTCAGGTTTGAGGGTTTGATGCTGCCCGGTCCGGGTCTGCTGCAGACACTTCCCTGAATCCGGATCCCGATGGATAAACCAACCCCTGGCGTGGGGGTCGTCAAGATCGATCAGGGGCAGGTACTGGATCATGACAGCAGCCGGCAGGGATTGATTCAACGGATCGGAATCGTAATTGTCCAGCAGGATTTCAACGGATCGCCGCAGCTGGACGGATGCTTCCTGGGGTATATCTGTTTTTAATCGTGAGCGGGTTTCCTCGTGGCTCAATGGCGGGACATCGACATCTGCACCCTCTCCTGCCGTCTGATGTTCCGCCACCAGCCGAATCATCCACTGGGCTGCAAATGACTCCACCCACTCCTTGAATGCAGCCAGGCCCACTTTTTCACCAACCTCGGCAATCAGGCTTTCCAGGTTCTGTTCATCAATACCCAGCCAGGATATGACCGGGTTGGTGTCAATCATCAGATCCAGCAGGAGAGTGATTTTGAGGGTCAGCGGGGGCTCTCCCCCCAGGAGACGGCCGGTTCTCTTTTCAATTTCAGGAATGCCCCGTTCCTCAATGGTTTTAAAGAGCCCGTTGAAATCCTGGCGCAGGTCGTCCAGGCCTGCGATGAATCCCGGCAGAAAGTCGACCCCGGTCGCTGCCAGCTGCATAACGGTTGCTCCCTGTATGCCGAGACGGCTTTCCAATTCAGGTTCCTTTCCGGCGATGGCCTGACCGATGGTAAATATATCGTTCATCGCTCACTCAGAAGAGGTTTAAAGAGGTGTTCACATTTTTTTTGATAAAGGGCATGAACCGGGGACTGGCCGCCATCGTCAAGTATTTTTTCAGTTTGGCCACATCCTTGAATTCGGGACCGACGACTGAAAAATGGATTGCGTCCCCCACATTCACCTTTCCCCATTTAAAGAGGGATCCAATCCGGTACACCGGTTTTTCACGGTAAAAAATCTGCACTTTCAGGTTACCGTACTTCTTCTGATAGCTTTCGATAATATTGCGCCAGGCTTCCACATTACCGTAGTGGAAAAACTCATTGGTTACCGGCACGGCATATCGCGTCGTTGCACGAATCGCATTTCCTTCCGGGAGCGGAAGCTGGGAATGGGGTCTGTCGACCGACGGGGAAAGTGGGCTTTGGGTGCAGATGGATCTGAATTCCTGAAGATAGCGCGCTTCCCGCTCGGTATCCCTGTCCGGCACAGCGCATGTGTAACCGACCATCAGGCTGCAGGGAACCAGCGTTCCGGCTTCCTCCCAGTGCTGAATTTTCAGGGGATTGATAAGAAAGAGATCCTCTATGGTTTTATGGTAGGCGATGACCGTGTCGAAACCGTCTCCGGATGCGGCCGTTTCGTATAGGGTTTGCCAGCAGCGGGGATCAGCTGTGGTGAGGTTGAATGAGAGACAGGTATACCCTCTGTCCCGGATAAGCGCAGCATGGATGATTTCCGCCAGAGCCTCGGGCGGCATTTTTTCTGTCAGTCGCTGCTCGTGAAAAATGTCCGCCAGATTCCTGGTTTTTTGCAGGTGCCGCTCAATTTCGCTGATCAACCCGCTATGCATATTTTGCATGTTGAGCCGGCTCCAGCCCGGAGATCATCGCTTTTCTCTAGGTGGCTGCGGTGAACGTTCGGGTATCCGGAGCCTGATCCATAAGTCTGCGTTGATGAAACTCCTCAAATGACGAGTCGACAAATCCGATCGATATTCGGGAAATAAACTGTGCAACGACATTGCTCATTGAATGAATGGTTGTTTCCCGACGTTTGATGGTCGATGCTGAAATATCGAGAAAGAGACCCGGATGGGCATGGAACGGATTGTATTTTCTGCCAAAATTATCATACTCCGTTTCCAGAAAATCCAGACGCTGTTCGAGAATAATTCTTTCCGAGGAGTACTCATATCCGTATAATTCAGTGATTCGTTTGTGCAATCGCCTGAATCGTTTCTTCATGATCTCCTTCCGTTCCACGAATGTTTCATTCATTTTTTCCAGGTCATTTTTCTCCGGCAGAATGAATGAGATCTCATCCCAGGTTCCCAGCTCCGCTCGATTGTTTTCCTGTTCCTCCGCTTCCAGTTTCACCTCTTTTTTTGATTTATTTTTGTTGAGGATCTGCTGGGACACCATCTCGAAGTCAAGGGACTCGTCCTCTCGCTTCCTTTCCTGGACCAGATTTTCAAACACCTTGCTTAATTTGAGAATCTGATCGTCGAATTCATCCATCTGCTGACAGTAGGCAACCCGCTCTTCCCTCAACTGCAGATCATCCTGGTAAATCAGACTGATGATATAGTGCTCGTCCGGAAGTTCCAGGGGATTCATATTGGCATATTCCCGGATAATCGTTTTGCGGCAGTTCTTGAAGTTTTCAATGTGTTGATAACCGAGGTGCGAGTCATCCAGAATACCGATCAGAGAGCTGACAGCGATATTGTAGCCTCTGTTGCGAATATTTTCGCTGTCGATGATACGCTGTACGTTTTCCCGGATATTCAGCGGATCAAAATCGATAAAATCAATCTCCGCTTCAATTCCCTGGATTGCATCCAGAAACTTCTTTGCAATATAGGTAAACTGCGGTGAGTTGGCGTCCTGCTCCCCGAATTCAAAATGGGTATCCAGTTGTTTGATTTTTTCAAAGATCTTTTCGCTTTTTTTCAACGCTCCTTTCCTCTGTTCGATCATCTCGGCGTTTATCTCCTGGACATTTTTCTCGATAATTTTGAGGATATGGCCAGAGAGCACATCGCGAATGATAACTTCAGAGGCGATCTGGTAGTGATAGATCGGTTCTGCCAGTTCTGACTCGGCGATATTGAGGATCAGATTAATATCATTGACTGTTTCAGGCTTGAGCGGGTTGTCCCGAAAATTGCTTTTCAGAACCATATTGGTGAAGTTGCCATCCAGTAACGCGCCAATATCCAGCTTGCCGTTCAGTATTTTCTGTGTTTTGTTCTCCAGGTCGGAAACGCTTTTCTTCAGGTGTCCCTGCAGATTTTCATACACATTGACAATGGACCGTTCTATACTCGCGTTGGTAAACGCACCCGCACCGCCGATATTATCAATCAGCGTACTGACATCCCTGGGCGCGTATTGATTCAGATTCTGAAACTCCTCCCCGTCAACCAGATTGTGAAACTTCTTCCCCATTTCATCTTCAACCGAGACCAGGTAGCGGTTGTACATGTTCTGGAGTCCCTGGTTGAAATAATTGTGCAGCACCTCCTTGACTGTTCCACCCACATGCAGTTTTTCCAGTACTTCCGGTGGCAGCTTGGTCGAGATATGGTTGAGAACCTTGTCAACCTCTTCGTCGATGATCAGCTTTGCTTCACCGTATTCATTCCGGCCGTCGCGATAGGCGCTGTTTCTGGATCCCACGGCACCTGGCTGCTCCGGATGAATGATATCAGGACCTTTTTGAAAGGGACCTTTTGCCATATTTACCTCTCTGGTGGATTATCGGTGGTAAGGCCGCACTACCTGTTTTTACCGCCAGCCTTCAACCCTGTGTACTGTGAACTTCTTTTTTTGCTATAAGCCACTATATTTCCTGTCTTATGGACTGTCAACACCAAATACAGTTCCCCGGGAAATCCGGAGCGCCCCCCAGGGGGGGAGGACAACCGGGTTACAGCCTGTGGCGGGACATCGCAGACGAATGAGTCAGTAAACTGTCGTCATTCCAGCTGGTTATCCTATCCCATCGACCCTATGACAGTTGACAGAACTCAAGGGCGGTTTCTGTTGCCCGGGTTTTGCAGAAATGAAAAAAAGCATGTAGAGTTAAGCCTGTGCCAGTTATCATGAGGAATTCTGTCGGGATTCAACTATCGGTCGGTATTTGAACATGTCAATGATATCCAAAGTCGATGCATACAATGATCAGACCGATGAAGCCATCGAAAATCTGATTGAATCCTATGTGCACAAGTATTTTGTCGATCGCGGGAACGATGTGGTGCGAATCCGGCGCAATATCTGGACGGTTCAGGAAGAACTCTATTCATTCAATATCATTATCACATCGCTGCTGATTATATTTGATGCGGTTTTATTTGATGAACTACCTGAAAATAAACTTGCTTTTTTTGAGGCATTGCTTTCGCTGAATGCCCATCAGGCAAAAAGCTCCAAACTCTGTCTGGTTAAAAACACCATTCATCTGCGCATTATTCGAGGACTCGAGGACTTTGACTACTCGGAATTTGTGGCACATGTCGAGGAATACAGAGAGATTTTTTCCGTAATGCAGGAAAGCCTCATCGACCAATTTTATCCCGACCTATAACATCCGACCTCGAATTGACCATTGTGGAAAAAGATCACCCTCCTGGACAACCTGCAGAAATTCTGCAGATCAACGATGTATCCAAAACGTTTGGTTATCGCCGGATTCTGAGCGGCGTGCATCTTAAGCTGCAGTCAGGCGAAATGACCTTGTTGCTGGGTAAAAACGGGTCGGGCAAAACAACCCTGATGAAGATCATTGCCGGACTGATTCGGCCATCCGCTGGCAGAATTCTCTATAAAGGCGGTGAAACCAGCCAGCATCCGGAAGCCCTTCGCCGCGCGATTGGTGTCATCTCTCATTTTGCAGGTGTTTACGGAGAGTTGACCGCGAGCGAAAATCTGGTCTTTTTTGGGAAACTCGCTAAATCATCAGACCTGATAGAAAAAGTGCGTCGGTCCCTGGAGAGAACGGGTCTCTCTCAATTCTCGGATCTGCCGGTCAAGGCTTTCAGCAGCGGTATGAGCAAACGGCTGAACATCGCCCGACTGATGGTGCTGGAGCCTGAAATCCTGCTGCTGGATGAACCCTATACCGGTCTTGATTATGATTCGATTCGATTTTTCAATGACTACCTCAAGGACTTCAAGGCGTCTGGGGGTGCCATTCTGATGATAACGCACCAGATCGAAACCTGTTTTGACATCTGTGACAAGATTGCCATCCTGGAGAACCAGTCGTTGAAACGAAGCTTCTCCGCAGTCGATTACAACCGGGAGGAACTCATTCAGGCGTATCACGGCCTGACCCGCTGATCAGCTGCTGGTGGCTGAGCATTGACCCGAATATGGGTTGCAGAACCCATCTGTTCCGGACCTTTTTAAACGAAAACGGCATGTTTGCGGATATCTGGAATATCCTGGCGAAAGACATCAAACTCGACTTGAGGAGTATGGAGAATTTTTTTTCCATGCTTTTCTTTTCTATTATTATTCTGTTGATCTTTGCCTTTGCACTACCGGCGGAAAGTCATGACCAGCAGCTACTGGCACCGGGTATTTTCTGGGTGACCTTTCTGCTTTCCGGCATGCTGAGTCTGAACAAGTCGTTTCAGATGGAAAAGGAGAATGGATGCATGGAGGCCCTGCTGGTGACGCCCACCAGCAGGGGGGCCATATTTTTTGGAAAGATGGCGGGGAATACTGTCTTTATCATGATTGTGCAGGCCATGTTGATACCGCTTTTCAGCCTCCTGTTCATCAACTCTGCCATTTATCATTTTGCTGAGTTGTTCCTGTTGAGTTTCGTCAGTACGGTCGGGTTTTCCGCCTTGGGTACGCTTCTGGGAGGATTGACGACGGATCTGCGGTTTAAGGATATCCTGCTGCCGATTCTCCTGTTTCCCCTGCTGGTGCCGCTGTTGCTGGCTTCGGTAAAAATCACCCAGAGTATTCTCTTTGGCGAAGGGTTTGCAGCGGAACTGGACTGGTTAAAGCTGTTGATCGGTTTTGATCTGATATTCCTGATCATTGCGTATCTGACTTTTGACTATGTCATGGAGATCTGATGGGCGCATATTCCATCCCCGTGATGGATTCTCTTTGCGACAGGCTGCTGCCAAAAAGGACAGATACCGGTTGAGCGGGTGTGAGAAGTGTGGTATTTTTAAATCAACAACTTAAATATGATGATGATATGAGAAGGCTATTGGGTATTCTATTGATTTTGACCATTGGCGGGTGCGGGTGGATGGTTTTTTTCTGGGCCCCACTGGAGTCTTCCATGGGGATTGTTCAAAAAATCATGTATATCCATGTACCATCGGTCTGGATCTCATTTCTTTCCTTTTTTATCGCATTTATTACGTCCATCGGCTACCTGTGGAAGCGCCGCGAAGGGTTCGACATCCTGGCCTGCAGCACGGTGGAAATCGGGGTTGTTTTTTGCGGAATCGCGCTGATGACCGGTTCCATCTGGGCAAAGCCTACCTGGAACACCTACTGGTCATGGGACCCTCGCCTGACAACAACGTTGATCCTGTTTCTGATTTTTGTCGGTTATATTCTGTTAAGGCGGTTCACATCCTATGGGGAACAGCAGGCACGACTGTCTGCCATCATTGTCATTGTGGGGTTCCTGGATATCCCGCTGATCCACATGTCGGTTGTCTGGTGGCGAACCCTGCATCAGCCGTCCACCTTCTTTTCAGCCCAGAAAAACGTTATCGACCGTCCCCTGCTGATTATGCTCTGGATCAGCCTGCTGACCTTCTCTTTTCTGTTTGCCTATCTACTCTCAATTCGTGTCGAGATTGAGAAGAAAACACGCGCCTACCTGAAGCAGATTGCCAATATCTATTGAATCACCAGCTCGGACAAAGCCGTCACGGTGGCAACAGGTTGGATGGGGATAGGAAGCCGTCGCCGGCTCAAGCCAGCTTGGACTTGATCATCGTTTCGTAGCTGCCTGGCAGGGTGGCTTGGTTGACGATCTGGACGCCTTCGTCGAGTATGGAATCATCCTCCACCGCATGAATGGTTCTCACACCTTTGTGGATACCGGGTTTTGATGGTGACGGAAACCGTCGGTTGGTCTGGCTGGTGCTGAGTCTTTCTGTTTCCGCAAACCACTCAATGATTTTCTCGTTAAAAACGAATTGCAGGTGTTTGAGCTTCTGCTGTTCATCGATCCAGAGAAAAAAATTCAGTCCCGGGTGCGTTGCGCAGACCAGGCTGACCTGCCGCACGCCGTCAACAAAAATCCTCGATTTTTTTGACTTGATCTCGTAGAACACGTAATGTTCCATGGTGCCAAACCCAATTGATTTTCAGAAAAAACAGGGTGTGCCGGGACAACTATAAACTGAAAAAAACAGAACCGTCAATGCAGGCCGTTCTATGGGTGCATCAAATATGTGTGGGTACCTGTAAGCGGAAAGAGGTTGTTTGTTCAGAAAACCCTGGAAGCCAGGGATGGATTCCAGGAGCTCCAAGGATGGATTTATGCGTTTTTCTGAATAAATAACCTCTTGAAGCGGTTATGATTACAACCCCACCTGTTTTTGGTGCACCCCGTTCTATGAAAACCGTCATGATGTCTTCTTCCTGTTTCGGTGCAGGTCCCGGGTTTCAGAAATTGGCATGTGGACCATCACAGTTGCTGTTGCACAGCATAGACATAATTGACCAGTTCAGGGAAGAAAGCGAAAAAATCTGCCTCCAGAAAGTCATAGTGCAGCCTGACCTCATCGATGGCATCGATGAGTGCAGACCCGTTTTTCATTCGTTTTGAAATCCGTGACAGTGAAAAGTCGACACCATCAAGATCCTGGTTGGTTTCCAGCAGGTAGCCGATGTTTTCCCTGGAAAGAAAAAAATGGAGCCGGCCTTTCAGGATGCGGTTATATGGCTGGATCCGTCGATGAACACCATCCACAAAAAAAGGGAGACCCATGTTCGCGAAATGGGACCAGTGTTGAATCAGAAAGTGGTCGAAACAGATATCAAGAATAATCCCGGCGTATCGTCTTCGTTCAGGGCTGAATCGCTGTCTTCCCAACATGAAAATCGGGTGGGTATCCGTAAATGAATCAATCTGCCGGTGCAGCATGATACCGGCGCCAATCTGCCCGGGGAACTCATCCCCGATATTTCCCTTGATAAAATCACCGATCAAATTTCCGACCAGAATTTCATCCGAATCCCCGGAAAGCAGCAGGTGTGCCAGGTAGTTCATATCTATTTCACCCACTTGACAAATTCGTCCAGTTCTCCCCGTTCACGCGCAAACTGGTTGACCTGGGCTTCGGTGTCCGGCCAGCCCAGAGACGTTCCGATAACGAAGCGTTTGTTGTCCGGAACCTGCAGCAGTTTGTGGGCGATTTTGCCATAGTTGATTGACGCCGCCAGAATACAGGTTCCAAGGCCTTTGTCCTGCGCCAGCAGGCAGACCGTTTGCATGATGGATCCGATATCCAGCATGGCATATTCCAGTGAAACATCCCGGTCCACCAGAAACATCAGCAGCACCGGGGCATCGAAGAAAGAGAACATCTGTCGATAGTACTTTCCCCGACCCTCCAGATCTTCACGGGCAATTTCCAGCGATCCCAGTACACTCTTGCCCACATCCTTGTATCGTTTTTTCAGAGACGCCGGCCACACTTCCGGAATCGTCACGTCCGGGCTGAATGCCTGGCCCGTGTCCAGTGCCGAGATATTCTCCCGCTTAAAGGTTGCCAGGACGTCTCCCGAGACCACAACGATCTCCCAGGGTTGGGTGTTTCCCCAGGACGGTGCCCAGAGGGCGTCTGTCAGAATTTCTTTGATCAGGGATTCCGGTACCGGTTTGTCTAAAAACTGACGAATGCTTCTTCTTTGTCTGACCGCTTCGGTTAGATTCATGGTTTCTCTTGCAATCGGGTTGATTGAACGGTTTAATCTTAATTGGGTTTATTTCCCCGCAGCTTGCTTCGTCTTGTCACCCCCGCGAAGGTCGGGATCCAGGTAAAATGTTTCTGGATTCCGATTTTCGTCGAAATGACGGTCGACCCCCCCCCTGCGAAGCGGCACGTTTTGCTTCTCTCTTGTTGCCGGGTGGTGCATTCATGGAGGTGAGCGCCGGTCTGATAGCCTCCGGCGCATCCCGTGTCATGAACAATGCTCCCAGACTGGGTTGCCCGGTACCGGCAGCATTTTTATACCATCTGGATGTGATGGGATACCGGTCAGTTGGTCATTCTGGCGTTTTTAGCCCCTGTGACAGACGCACGTTTCATCTTCTGCTGGCGCTCGCCGTTTTTCAAGGGGTTGTTCACTTTAACTGGCCCCGATTATAGTGCTTTCTGCAAAATTGATCAAATCCATCCAGGTGATGGGTGTACCAAAAACATGCAGGGTTCGGATCATAACCGCTTCAAGAGGTTATTTATTCAGAAAAACGCATGAATCCATCCTTGGCGCTCCTGGAATCCATCCCTGGCTTCCAAGGTTTTCTGAACAAACAACCTCTTTCCGCTTACAGGTACCCACACCTATTCGGTGCATCTCAGGCGGTAAAAGGCTGGAATGCCCGGTTCAGGGTATCAAGCGTCCTATCTAAGTTCAATATTCAAAACATTCATCAATGATCATTCATTTTACCAGTTTTCTTTTTTCAAATATTTGTTCAGAATAAAATGTTTAAGGGAAGTGAATGTGATGGCTTCACCGAACCGGGCAGGAGCCGAAGAACCAATTTTGAACCGCAATAACAGGGGATGGACAATGGAAATCAGTTTGCTTGACGGAACGAAACAAGACCTTCCAGAAGGCAGCAGTGTCGTTGAACTCGCGAGAAAAGTAAAAAAGAAAATTAACGGGAGCGCTCTGGCTGCCAGGATCAACGACGAAATGAAGGATCTCAATACACCGCTGAAGGAAGGGGATACGGTTCAGGTACTCACATTCGAAGATGAAGAGGGGAAGAATATATTCTGGCACACATCCGCCCATCTCCTGGCCCATGCCATCATGCGGTTGTACCCCGATGCGAAGCCTACCATCGGACCGGCCATTGAAAACGGTTTCTATTACGATTTCGCCAATCTGAACATCTCCTCGGACGATTTTTCAAAAATCGAGGCAGAAATGGAGAAAATCGTCAAGGAACGTTTTCAACCGGAACGAATCGAATATGATTCAATGGAGGAAGCGTTGACGCAGTTTGGCGACAACCCCTTCAAAAAAGAGATGATCAACGAGTTTGAAGAGGGACTCAGTGCCTACCGACAGAGCGATTTTATTGATCTCTGCCGGGGCCCCCATCTGCCGCATCTGGGGTTGATCCAGGCGTTCAAGATTCTGAAAACCTCCGGCGCCTATTGGCGGGCGGATGCTGAAAATGAGCAGTTGACCCGTGTTTATGGGATCTCATACCCGGACAAAAAGCAGCTGACCCAATACCTCAATTTCCTGGAGGAGGCACAGCGCAGAGATCATCGGGTTCTGGGGAAACAGCTGAGCCTGTTCTCTTTTCACCAGGAAGCGCCTGGCATGCCTTTTTTCCACCCCAAGGGGATGGTCATCTGGGAAGAGCTGATGCGTTTATGGGATCTCCGCCACAGGGAGTATGGCTACAAGCAGATCAAAACCCCCATCATGTTGACCAAGGATCTCTGGGAGCGCTCCGGGCACTGGGAAAATTACCGGGAGAACATCTATATCACCGAAGTGGACGACAGGGCCTATTGTATCAAACCCATGAACTGCCCGGGGGGCATGCTCTATTTCAAGGAGGACCAGCACTCATATCGCCAATTCCCGTTACGGGTGGGGGAGATCGGGTTGGTTCACCGTCATGAAATGAGCGGGGCACTGTCGGGACTGTTTCGTGTCCGCTGTTTTCATCAGGATGATGCCCATATTTTTATGACACAGGACCAGATACCAAGTGAAATCAAAGGCGTGCTGGATCTGGCAAGAACGATCTATTCCACCTTTGGGCTGGAATATCATTTGGAGCTTTCTACCCGGCCGGAGAAATCGATTGGTACCGATGAACAGTGGGCACTGGCCACCGAAAGTCTGGAGCAGGCTCTGATCAAAGGCGGGTTTGACTATGTGCTTAACGAGGGGGATGGCGCGTTTTACGGCCCGAAAATCGATATCCATATCAAGGATGCCATTGGCAGAAGCTGGCAATGTGGTACTGTGCAACTGGATATGATGATGCCCGAACGGTTTGACCTTTCCTACATCACGCCCGATGGTGAAAAGGAACGACCGGTGATGATTCACCGGGTGATTTACGGCTCCATCGAACGATTTTTTGGTATCCTGGTAGAACATTATGCCGGGAAATTCCCGCTCTGGTTGTCGCCGGTCCAGGTCCGGATCCTGACTATTTCTGAAAGTCACCAGGATTATGCCGAAACGGTCCGGAAGCGATTTATCGAGGCGGGTCTCCGAGCGGAAAGCGACCTCAGCACCGAATCTGTGAGTAAAAAGGTGCGGCTGGCACAGCTGGATCAGGTGAACTACATTCTGGTTATTGGCGATCGGGAGGTCGAAGAAGGAACCGTGACGGTCAGGGCCGCCAATAAGGTTCTGGGTGCGAAGACAGTTGCAGTGGTGATCGAAGAACTGCTTGAAGAGTACCATTCCCGGGTGCCGAGGAAATCCGGCAAATAATGTGGCTGACCTAATTTCCATCCTCCTGCCCGTATACAATGCGCAGCCATACCTGAGGGATTGTCTGCGCAGTATTCAACATCAGACCTATCAAGCCTTCGAAGTCGTTGCCGTGGATGATGGTTCCACTGATGGCAGCCCCCTGATCCTTTCCGAATTTGTCGCCCAGGACAGCCGGTTCCGGGTTCTTTCCCTGCCCAGGAACGGGGGTATTGTGGCGGCGCTTAATCACGGGCTGAACGCGTGCCGCGGTGAGTGGATCGCCCGCATGGATGCAGATGATATCATGCATCCCCGGAGACTCGAATTGCAGAGACAGTATTTTGATGCCCATCCGGAAACAGACATCCTGGGTGCAAGGGTCCGGGTATTTCGCGAAGACGGTGAATTGACCGTCGGACAGAAGCGCTATCAGGACTGGGGCAATTCACTGCTGACAGATGAGGCCATCAAGCGTGACATGTTTGCAGAATCGCCGGTCATGCACCCCACTTTTTTTCTTCGTTCGAGCACCTATCGGAACATGGAGGGGTACCAGGACAATCCCTGGGCAGAGGATTACGATTTTTTGCTGCGGGCTTATCTCAAACAGGCCCGTTTTGCTAAACTGCCCGAGGTGCTGGTGGAAAAGCGAGACACCCCTGCGCGTCTGGCCCGCACGGATGTCCGCTGCAAACGGAAAGCGATGTTCAGAGCCAAAGCCCACTATTTTGTTAAAGACCGGGGGCTGCAAGACCGCCAGACCTGCTTGATCGCCGGCTCCGGCTCATCAGGGAGACTGGCCTGCAGTGCCCTGCGTCAGGAGGGTGTTGTGCTTCACGGCTTTGTTGACAACGGCGAGGTCGGCCGGCTCAGAACCGTCGCCGGGTTGCCCGTCTATGCACTGGACTATCAGCAACCGGAGCCGTTATTGACCAGACTGGGTCATCCCTTTTTTTTCCTGTGTATCGGGGAGCCTGCCGGCCGTCAGGCGATGGAAACGCTGTTGCAGCAAAGGGGGTATACCCCGTCTGTCGACTATTGCCGATTTATTTGAATGATATCTTTTAAGCAACAACCGGTCATTTTTCGGTTGTTGCTTGAGAATTGAGGCGGGCTGCAGGCCCGTTGGAAAGCTATTCAGCTGAGATCTGTATGTCATTGAACTCATTCTCGACGGCCATCCATGGCCCGGCCTGTCCGGGCGGGATGATTCGTGGGGGTTCCCCGGGAATTCAGGATAACCCAAAAACCCGTATCGTCAAACAATAATGGACATGGTGGATATACCCCCGGTCAAACTGATTGCAGCAGTGCTGTACCAGTCGGAGAAGGCCCTGGAAAAGGCCTATGGGATCATGACAGAAGCCTTTTCGGCCATCGATTTCAAGGGGGATTTTTTACCGTTTGTGGAATCGGATTACTATGGTCCTGAAATGGGCAGTGATCTCCTGAGGGGGATCATCTCCTTCGAGCGCCTGGTCAACCCGGGAAGCCTCGCCTCCCTGAAACTGCAGGCACGCGCCCTGGAGGACAGATTGCGCAGCGAGGAGAGTCGTACGGTCAACATCGATATCGGTTATCTGGACATGTTTAAGGTGGTGCTGGCCTCGTTCAAGGCCAGAAGCAATAAAATCTATCTGTCCGACGGGGTATGGGCTGACTGGATCAGTTACTTTGAAAGGGGGGAATACCAGACGTTTCTCTGGAGCTTTCCTGATTTCAAGAGCGGGATCTATGACCCGGCGCTGAAATCCATTCGCAATCGATACAAAAACCAGCTGAAGACGGAAACACAGACCCGCCGTCAGTCCTGATCCAACTGGCCGTCCCACCAGTAAGTGTTTGCCTTCACCGGATTGTCGTA
Source organism: bacterium (assembly GCA_018830885.1). Classification (GTDB taxonomy): domain Bacteria; phylum SAR324; class SAR324; order XYD2-FULL-50-16; family XYD2-FULL-50-16; genus JAHJRI01. The sequence continues at coordinate 16,742 of JAHJRI010000013.1, forward strand.
GCGGGAAGTGCCATACAGAATAATCCTGGGGCCTCTGGGGACATCCGCTTCATGGATGAGACGATCGGCGATCAGCAGGATGCCCACCAGAAAACCATGGGTTTCGATCGCTTCTCTGCCGTAGGCTGTGCTGGTCGGGTAACTGGGGCTTCTTGGCCCGTCAGCGGGACTGATGGTTTCAGAATAGAGGCGGATCGCTCCCTTCCCGATCCATTTCACGGTGGACGTGGGCGGATCCACTGTCACGTTCTTTCTCCGGGTCTGGGAATAGGGCCCCTGCATCCTGTCCCCTGCCGGGATATACCCGGGGGCGGCCAGCAGCAGTATAATAACCAGTGTCAGTGTCCGGGGCCATCGTCGGCGTGGCATGGACGTCTTATTCATCGTCAAGCGGCAACTGGTAGACGACCTCATCATCCCGGATCATTCCCAGCTGTTCCCGGGCGATCGTCTCAATATAGGAGCGGTTCTCCTTGATGGACTGAATTTTATGGATCCACTCTTTCCGCTCCTGTTTCAATTCCTCAATCTCCTGTGTCAGCTCAGCCTGCTGCTGCTTGAGGGAAATCAGCTGTACAACCCCTTTATCACCGATCAGGGAGAAGGTAATCACCGTCAGGGAACAGAAGATGATCAGCCATTGCACAATTTTCTTATCACTCAGTTTGAATCTGGTTTCCATATCAGGTTCCGATTTCCACGCCAGATGACGGTTGCAGCGATCGCTGGATGCCTGCGACCGGCATCGAGCGACCTTACTTCAGGTTATAGAACGTGGATTTTCCTGAAAACAGGGCCTGTGCGCCGATCTCCTCCTCGATCCGCAGCAGTTGATTATACTTGGCAATTCGATCTGAGCGGCTGAGAGAACCGGTCTTGATCTGCCCCGCATTGGTGGCCACCGCGATATCAGCGATGGTGGCATCTTCTGTTTCACCGGAGCGGTGAGAAATGACACAGGCGTATCCGGCCCGTTTTGCCATCTCGATGGTCTGAAGCGTCTCGGTCAGGGTGCCGATCTGGTTGACCTTGATCAGAATCGCATTGGCGATGCCCTGGTCAATCCCCTTTTTCAGCCGAACGGGATTGGTCACAAACAGATCGTCTCCGACAATCTGAATCTTCTGGGCCAGCCTGTCTGTCATCAGCTTCCAGGCGTCCCAGTCATCTTCCGCGAGCCCGTCCTCAATGCTGATAATGGGATAGCGATCGACCAGATCCGCATAGTAGTCGATCAGTTCAGCAGCGCTCTTTTCCGGCTTCGCTTCTGCAGACAGAAAATATTTTCCGTCCCTGTAAAATTCGCTGGCTGCGGCATCCAGGGCGATCAGCACGTCTTCCCCCGGTTTGTAACCGGCCTTTTCAATAGCCGTGATGATAACCTGCAGCGCCTCCTCGTTGGAGCCAAGATTGGGTGCAAAGCCCCCTTCGTCACCAACCGATGTATTCAATCCCTTTGCCTTTAAAACCGCTTTCAGATGGTGAAAAATTTCGGCTCCCTTTCTCAGGGATTCATGGAAGTTCGTGGCTCCCACCGGCATGATCATGAACTCCTGGATGACCACATTGTTATCTGCGTGGGATCCGCCATTGAGAATATTCATCATGGGGACCGGCAGTTCCCGGGCATTGGCGCCTCCAATATAGCGATACAGAGGCAGCCCGTGGACTTCAGCGGCAGCTTTGGCGCAGGCCAGGGACACACCAAGAATTGCATTGGCGCCCAGTCTGGATTTGTTCTCGGTTCCGTCCAGGTCGATCATCTGCTGGTCGATCTCGGCCTGCTCAGAGACAATCAGACCCTCAATTTCAGGTGCGATCACCTGGTTGACGTTATCCACTGCCTTCTGAACCCCTTTTCCCAGAAAGCGGGCTTTATCCCCGTCCCTCAGTTCCACCGCCTCGTGGGCGCCTGTTGAGGCCCCGGAAGGGACTGCTGCCCGACCGACAACCCCGCTGCTCAGGGCGACATCGACTTCTACTGTTGGATTTCCCCGTGAATCCAGAATCTCACGAGCCTGAATCGACTCAATGACTAATTCTTCTCCATACATAATCGCTCCTTGTTCTATGGTTAACCTGGCCAGAACCCTTGAATCTATCCTTTTTAAAAAAGGGCGGGTTGTCAATAAGGTCTCAACTATATGCTCTATTCTAAATTATTTCTATAAAAACAGTTTGATAGAATTACTCTGCCTTTTCCTGAGGCACTCTGACGGTTGTCAACAAAATCCAAAATAGCACACTCCGGAAAAATCAAAAACCCGATAATTGGATTATTAAACATATCAATTCATTTAAAATAGATGAATCGGAAGAAGAAATCAAATCAGCCTGAAAATCGGCTTTCCCACATCACTAAAGACTTGACCGATTTCCCAGTCTGTTTTATCCTTATCGTTTAAGGGCCTATAGCTCAGTTGGTTAGAGCATCCGGCTCATAACCGGACGGTCCCTGGTTCAAGTCCAGGTGGGCCCACCAGAAAAACAAAAACAGAGATTTCCACATATGAATCTCATGAGCACCTGTTACAGCTCAAAATATAGATTAAAAAAGCATTGAGGCAGGGAGAGGAGCAAACATCTCATGACTCGATGCTTTTTTTTTGTTAGAACCCGCAATCTTGCCTTATCACTTTGACCATCCCAGGAGAGTATCATGTCAAAGGCCAGCGAAGCAATCCTTCAAATATCCAAAGAAGACAGCCTGCTTCAAACCAATCGAAAGAAGTTGAAAGCCCTGCCGGAAAAAAAGAGAAAAATCCGGATCCCTCTGAAACGCGTTGAATCTGTTCTGGACAAGTTGAAGGAACAGGAAGAGGAGATCTGCGGTCAGATAAGGGAACGCGAAACCCTTGTCGAAGTGGAAAATGAGAAAATCAAACGATCGGACGAAAGGATGCTGGCGGTCAAAAACCAGAAAGAGTATGTCGCCTCTCAGAAGGAGATTGAAACCGCCAGAAAAACCATCAAGAAAGTCGAAGACCAGATCCTGGAGCTGGAAGAGAAAAAGAATGCGATTACCAGCGAGTTGATCCAGATTCTGGAAGAGTATAAACAGACAAAAGCAACGGTCGGGGAAGCTGAAAAGGAGGTTCTTTCCGAGGAGAAGAAGTTCCTGGATAAGATCGAAACCTACCAGAAGATGAAAGACAAACTCCTGCCACAGATCGATCCGGATCTGGTGGATACATACAACCTGTTGACCAATCGCAAGATCATTCCTGCGGCGGTCGAAATCAGCAATCCCAGCTGCATGGGTTGTGCGCTGAGTATTCCTGCACAGCTGTTTAACGAAATCATCCGCGACTCCGTTGGAAAATGCCCGCACTGTGGCAGACTGCTGTTTTATAAAGAGCCTGAAAAACCGAAAGAGGACCCGAAGGATAAAGCAAAAAAGAAAGCGAAATCCAAAGCGAAAAAAAAGAACCCTGTTGCGAAAGCCAATTAGCTACATCTTCTATTCATCTTAATAATAAAGTGCAGCATTGATTATTGGTATAGTCACACTGGTCGTGCTAATTTTCTTATCGGCTTTTTTTTCAGGAACAGAGAGTGCGTTCATATCGCTCAGTGAGATCGATCTGATCGAAATTTCAAAATCGAAGAAAAAGAACCGAAAGGTTTTAGCCCAGCTTATCGAAAACAAGGAGCGATTGCTGAGCACCATTCTTATCGGCAACAATGTCGTCAACATTGCAGCGACAGCTCTCAACACGACCCTGGCGATTGAATATGCATATTTTCTGGGCATTTCAGAACAGCTAAGCGTCGCCCTCTCTGCTGCCGGACTGGCTTTCATTATTCTTCTTTTTGGCGAGATAGCCCCCAAAAGCATTGCCCTCACCCATAACCGAACCATCAGTCTGTTTGTTTCACCCCTCATCTCTTTATTAGGTAAGCTGCTCACACCGGCTCTGATTGTATTTGACCGGGTCAGCAAAGGGGTCAATCGTCTTGTCACGAGCAAGGATCACAAGGTTTCCCACATTTCGGAACGAACGGTGATCAATATTGTCTCGAAGGGTCAGGAACTGGGGGTGATCAACGAATCAGAAAAGCAGTTGATCAAGAATGTCTTTCTTTTTGACGAGAGGGAGGTCTACCCCGTGATGACCCCCAGGACGGCTGTTTTTGCATTGGAGGAGACATTGACACTGGGTAAGGCACAGGAATCGCTGCTCGACAAACAGTTTACCCGGGTGCCGGTCTATTCTGGTTCCATTGACAATATTACCGGCATTGTGAACCTGAAAAACGTGTTCAGGAACCTTCTGGACAACCGGCACGACATGCAGCTCAAGGAGTTGGCCCAAAAACCGCTGTTTGTCTATGAAACCCTCTCACTCACGCTGCTGTTGGAACAGTTCAAGTCCGCACAGAATCACATGGCCATTGTGGTGGACGAATTTGGTGGTATGGCGGGAATCGTTACCCTGGAAGATATCCTGGAAGAGCTGGTGGGTGAAATCTATGATGAAAAGGACATTGTGACCTCCCTGATTCGACAGACAGGGGAAAACAGCTGGATTATCAACGGTAAAACAGACATCATGACCATCAACAAGTATATCAATGGTAAAATACTGATCGATGGTGAATTTGAAACCCTTCAGGGTTTGATCATGTCCAATCTGGACAGATTGCCTGTGGTAGGCGATACTCTCAAGATCAACCTGCATCGGTTTACCGTGAACAAGATGAAACGAAATGAGATCATGTCTGTTTTTGTGGAATACAAGCCCGCTGAAGATATCCAACCAGACCATGAAGGTTGAGCCGGCCGGCAGCGTATCCACTCCCGGGTGTACGGAAAAACAGCCGTAACCATCAATTCAAATCTTTGCTAAATTTCATCCGGATCGAGTATGAGAGCGCTAAAAATTGCAATAATCATGATTTTGGTCCTGAATGGCGTGACGTCCCTCTATAGCTGGATGACCAAACCGGACCCTGCAACGGACTTTCCAACCCAGGTGCAGGAGGAGAGCGTCCAGCTGCCTGCCGCAGAAGGGCTTGATCTGGCCGCATTGACGGCATTGACCAAGGAGATTCGGTCAGGACAGGAGTTGGAAAGACGACTCAATGAGAAAGGGAGCATCAACAACCTGGATCTGAACGGTGATCAAAAGGTCGACTATCTGTTTGTGCGGGAGTTCGGTGATGTCAACAGCAAGATCGGGTATTCTCTGACCGTCGAACCCGTGAAGGACGAGGTTCAGGAAGTGGCCTCGGTGACGGTTGAAAAAAATGGAAATCGGGCAGAAATCCAGGTGATCGGCAACGAGCAGATTTACGGGGATCAGGCCATATTCAATGACTCGACCGAGATTGAGCGGGAGAAACCACCGGAACAGGCCTCCGCTGGTCAGCCCTATCCCATGTACAACAACTATTTTTACCCCAGACCGCTGTGGTTCTCCCCCTGGCATTTCGGTTTCTACCCGGCCTATTTCGCGTTTTTTCCGGTTATGGGCAGATCAACCTATGTCACCCATGTCAATCGAACCTATAACACCGGGTCCGTCAAGCGGGGGGGCAACAGTTACCAGCGTTCTTCCGGAAAACAGATTACCAATCCAAACCAGGGGAAAGTTGCCAACCGGGGTATCAGCCGCAGTCTGCAAAAACCCACCAACACCCAGAAAAAATTCCAGGCGACCCGGAATCGCAACCTGAGATCCGGTGGTTTCGGATCCGGGAAAACGGCAGGTCGCTCCGGGCTGTCAGGCAGCTCATCGGGACAATCCCGCTCCCAGGTGGGCACGTCGCGGGGCAGTTTTTTTGGCAGTTCCAGTTCCGTTCGTCGCAGTACGCCATTTGGCAGCGGTTCCGTCCGTTCCGGATCAATCCGTTCCAGAAGCTTCAGCTTTGGAAAATAAGCCTGTCTGATGATCATGACCCAAAAACCAGTTATCACGCTGCGGGAGATATTGAATACTCTCCCGGAAGGAAGCTTTCACTTTATCGGCGATATCGACCAGCAGATTCATGGGATCACCTGGGACTATCAGAAGGTCACGGTGGATGCTCTCTATTTTTGCCTGGAAGATGAGGAGTTCCAGGAGGGTCATATCCATACCAATGCCCTGGACTATTGGGAACAGGCCGTTCAGAAAGGGGCTGTCTGCCTGGTGGCAGCGAGGAACAGCATCCCGGTGAAACCGGAAAATGTCAGCCTGATCGAGGTGGATCATCTGAATCCGGCCATGGCCCTAATCGCCCGGGCGTTTTACGGGGATCCCCTCTCCGGGATGAAGGTGATCGGCGTTACCGGGACCAATGGGAAGACCACGACTTCCCAGATGCTGGACTCCATTTTCGGGCATATGGGGGCGAAGACCGGTGTCATTGGTACAATCGGGATATATTACCCGTCAGGCCGGGAGGATGCGAGTCATCTTTCCAACCCCATGGCCACAGAGTTGTTCCAGATTGGCCGGAAGATGGCCAGGGAAGGGGTGGAATACCTGACTATGGAAATTACCAGCCACGGCATGGCATTTGAACGCAATCATGCCATCGATTTTGACATTGCGATCTTCACCAATCTGACCCAGGACCACCTGGATTACCACAAAACCCTGGAAGCCTATAAGAAATCCAAGTTGAAATATTTCCAGCAACTGGGGAGAAAGGTGAAAAAGGCCTATGGCATTATCAATATCGATGATGCCCACAGCACCGAGTTTATTGAAGCCATTGACAAACACCTGCGCGTAACCGGAAAAGCCGAAGTGCTGACCTATGGCATCCGCAACAAGGATGCCGATCTGGTGGCCTATCCCCGTGAAATGACAGGTAGTTACAGCACGTTTGATGTCTATTTGCGGGGTAATCATCTGAGTCAGATCCAACTGCCCATGCCGGGTCTGTTCAACATTTACAACGCGCTCTCCGCTTTCGGGGCCGCTTTTGCGCTGGGTATCAGCATCGAACAGATCGTGGAGGGATTGGCCAACGCGCGCAAGGTGGATGGCCGTTTTGAAACAGTTGACTGTCCGGCGGATTTTGATGTCTATGTGGATTATGCCCATACCCCCGATTCACTGACGAAAATCCTGGAAGAGATCCGGGCGCTGACCAAAAAAAAGGTGATTGTTGTTTTTGGATGCGGAGGGGATCGGGATCGCACGAAACGCAGTGAAATGGGACGTATTGCCTCGGAGCTGGCTGATATCAGTGTGATCACGTCGGACAATCCCCGTACCGAGGATCCCGGTCGGATCATCCAGGACATTGTCAGTGGCATCCCTGTGGGGGCAACGAACCAGTATATTGTTGAACAGGATCGGCGACGGGCCATTTATCTGGCCCTGAAAACCGCTTCGGCTGACGATGCGGTGCTGATAGCCGGAAAAGGGCACGAGACCTACCAGATCATCGGGCATTCAACCTATCCCTTTTTTGATCGCAAGGTGGTCCAGGATTACTTTCTGTCTGCACGGGAGGCTCTCTCCAGAGCCTGGCTGGAACTGGACCAGAAAATCCTGATGGACAATTTTCAGCTGATTTTCAAAGACAAACCGGATCAATTGAAGGTTCTGGCCGTTGTTAAGGATAATGCCCTGGGTCACGGGATGATAGAGGTCGCCCAAGCGGCGATCGAAGCCGGGGTGGACTATCTGGGGGTTGCCTGTTTTTCGGAAGCACTGATGATCCGCAAGAACTTTGATAAGTTCCCCCTGCTTGTGTTTGGAGAACGCAGTGTTGATGAGATTCCCTTCTGTGTTCAGTACGATATGACTATCCAGGTCCAGTCGATCCGTCAGGCGGAACTGATTGACCGGATTGCCAGGGAAAACCATACCCGGATTCGTGTTCACCTGAAAGTGGATACCGGCATGGGGCGCTATGGTATTGCTGTTGAAGAAGCGGTCAATGCGTTCAGCCAGATGTCGCGGATGAAGGGGATTGTGGCAGAAGGGATCATGACCCATTTCGCCCAGTCGGATGAAGCGGATAAAACCTACGCCAACATCCAGTGGGCAAGGTTTGAGACAGTGCTGTCCGGTCTGGAGAAGAAGAACCTGTTACCCCCGATCATCCATGCCTGTAACAGCGGGGGCTATCTCGACCTGCCCCACGCGCACGGGAATATGGTCAGAATCGGGATTCTCCCGACAGGGGTATATCCATCCAGGGTTTGTCGCAGAATTCACATCGGTGACCAGACCCTGAAACCGGCCATGTCGGCAAAAACCAGGGTTGCCTTTGTCAAAAGTCTTCGCCTGGGGGATTCCACCGGTTATGGCATGCATTTCAAGGCTGAGCGGGAGACCCGCGTGGCCGTTCTTCCGGTTGGTTATGGTGACGGCTATCCCCGGTTACGCAATACCGGGTTTGTTCTCATCCATGGCAAGTCAGCCGCCATTATCGGTGGCAACGGCATGGATGCCACGATGGTTGATGTGACCGATATTCCGGATGTTCAGAAGGGGGATGCGGTTGTCCTGATGGGCAGACAGGGGGATCTTGAGATTACGGCAATGATGATTGCCGACTGGGCCGGTACGGTCACCTATGATATCCTCTCCCGCTGGACAACCCGTATGGAACGAAAAATCGTCTGACGCTCCTTCCGCGTTTATCTCCATCGAAACGGGGCAACTGGATGTCGTGACGGTATCAGGGAATCTTGCGAAAGAGCGTCAGGGAAAGAATCAGTTCCAGGATGAACAGGATCAGACCGCTGGTGACAAAAACCGAAAACTGCTCCTTATAGGTTGTAAAACGCTCTTCGAATCTGCTCTTTTCCATCTGATCAATCTGCTGATAGATCTGCAGCAGCTCCTCACCCGAAGATGCCCTGGCAAATACACCGTCGGTCATCTCTGCAACTTTCTCCAGCAGGGATGTATCCAGCGGCCTGTCCATCAGGGTGAAGAATTGACCGAAAAACGAGTCCTTGCGTTTGTATTGATTCTTACTGGTGATGGCGATCGTGTAAACCTTGATATTATTATCCTTCGCAAAGCGGGCGGCCTCCAGCGGATTCATTCCCCCGCGGGTCTGCTGACCGTCGGTCAGAATGATCATAATTTTTGATTTGATCCGATATGGGTTGTCCCTGTCTTCCGCCTTGCGCAACAATTCATCGACGCTGACCAGACGCAGCGTGGCAAAATAGATGGCGTCTCCGATCATGGTTCCATCTTCAATTTTGCCTGCCGGTCGGATGGTCTGGGCAAAATTGACCAGCGAGGCATGATCCAGGGTCAGGGGGGCATTTTCCTCAACAAAACCGGCAAAACTGGTCAGGCCTATCATATCAGCAGCCCGACCCGCCAGTTTTTCGCCGTCACCGATGATGAACGCTTGAAAAACCCGTTTGACAACCTGCAGCCGGTCGAGTTCCTGCCCCTGGTAGGTGAGCGGCTCCTTCATGCTGGATGATCGATCAATCACCATCTGAATGGCGATTCCCTCCCGGGCGGTGTGAACCACCTCAAGACCTCGCCGGGGTCTTAAAAACCCCAGTAACAGGCAGATGATGGCCAGAATTCGCAGCAGATCCAATACCCAGTGAAACCTCACCCGCCAGGAGCGTCCAGCCGCTTTAAGCGGTTGAACACTGGAAAACCGCAGGGCCGCCCTCAACCGGCCTGACCGTTTCAGTAGCAGAAAAACAAGAATAAATATCAGGAACAGCCCAACGGAAAAAGCCAGCAAGCCCGTATCAATCTTCATTTGTCTTTCTCGTTGATAAAATGAAATCGCGGACGGTATTGATTGCCTCCCGGCTGGCCAGCGAACCCGGATCATAGGTGGCAAACTTGACCAGGTCGGCCAGTTCCAGGAACTGTTGCAGAATCGCCTGCTGTTCGGTGTTAAAATGGATCGCGTCCCGAATCCCGTGGATAAACTCATCTGTTGTCTGCTCACGGGCTCTCAGCCCGTAACGGTGCTCCACAAAGGTTCGCAGAATAGCGGAAAGCTCGACATGCAGACGCTCGTACTGCTGCTGGGAGATATAGTCCTTTTGCTCCAGCTCCTTCAATCGGTGCAGGGACTCCTGCAGGTAGTCGACGGGTTGCGCTGCAGGGGGCGTGGTTTTGCGAAAACGGGTTCTGATGGCTATTCCCAGCCAGAGCGCCGCCACCAGCAAACCCAGTCCCAGCGTGGACAGGATGAGGGGCAGATAGTCAAAAGCCGGCAGAATCGGGCCCCTGACGTCACGGATATCCGCCTGCGCATCCAGCCCGACGGATGTCACCCGGTAGGGAATGTCGGATGTCTTGATTTCATAAACGGGCCATTGCTCCAGACGGGGCTGTTTTTCGGATTCCAGACGGAAAAAAAACCGCAGGGGGTGGAACTGGAACTCCCCTGACCGCTGGGGTTCGAAGCGATAGGTCCATGTCTTGATGATGCGGTTCCGTTTTTCCGACCAGGTAAGTTCCTCGCTGGGAGTTTGTACCAGCAACAGGGGGGCATAGATCGACTCTGAAAGATAGGGTGGTTCCACGCGAACGGTTTCGCTGTGCTCGATGCGAACCGTCACTGTCAGAAAATCGGTGAGTTCTATGGATTCTGAAGAAAGACCGATCACTACTTCGATGGGGGCACCGCCCAGATGGAAGCTTTTTTCGATTTTCTGCGGGGCGATGGCCTTTTTCGATTCTGCCGGTTCCGGGGCTTTGCAGCTGAAGGTCAGCAGCAGGATGAAGCCGAGTGTACAGCAAAAAAAGCGGTATTTCATTGCGCGCGGAGACTGCGATTTTTGAAAAATCGGATCAGGTCCCTTTCAAAGGGCTGATCGGTTCGGATTTGCAGATGGTCCACGCCGATTTTTCTCAAAAAAGCGTGTCTTTCCTCATCAAATTTTGAGCGGTTTGCCCGGTACCGCTCCTGCCAGGTGTGGCTGCCGGTATCAACCAGAAACTGCTCGCCGGTCTCCGGGTCCAGCATCTCCACCAGTCCTATGGAGGGCAGCTCTGTTTCGGAGGGGTCGGTAATTTCAACAGCGACCAGATCATGCCGTTTGCTGGTCAGATTCAGATTCCTGGCATAGTCCCGATCAAGAAAGTCAGAAACGAGGAAAACGACCGCTCGGCGTTTGTTTACCCGGTTGAAAAATTCCAGGGCCGCATGGATCGCTGTTCGATGATGACGGGGTTGAAAGACCAGCAGTTCGCGGATCACTCTGAGAACATGGGTTTTCCCTTTTTGTGGGGGGATAAACAGTTCGATCTGATCTGAAAACAGGATCAGGCCGACGCGGTCGTTTTTTTTGATTGCATTGAAAGCCAGTACCGCACAGAATTCTGCCGCCACCTCCTTTTTCAGCTGTCTGCCGCTGCCAAACCCGCCGGAAGCCGAAATATCCACCAGGAACACCACGGTCAGTTCACGTTCTTCAACATAACTTTTGACATAGGGGGCTCCGAAACGGGCAGTCACGTTCCAGTCGATCATTCGTTCCTCATCCCCCTCCTGGTATTCACGGACCATATCGAACTCCATACCGCGCCCTCTGAAAGCGCTCTGATACTCTCCCGCCATGACATCATTGACAATCCGGCGGGATCGGATATGGATCTGGCGTACTTTTTTGAGGAGCTCTTTTTCAGGTGGGGTACGATCTTGCTGATGTCTGTTGGCCGTCCGGTTCCAAAACCACATTTTTCTTCCTGCCGGGGATCTTTCTCTCAGTTGGCGGTGTCAATTACTGCGCTGATCAGTGAATCCTATCGGCAGTCGCCGGGGTTGTCAATATCCCGGCTCGATCGGGTGCACCAAAATCATGTGGGTAGTTCGTCACACCCGCGCAGGCGGGTGTCCAGATGTGTAAGCGGTGAAATACACCTGGATGCCTACCTCCGTGGGCATGACGGGACAGATACAGCTCTTTTTTGTTGAAACGAAATTCGAAATTGCCCACATGATTTTGGTGCCCCCGCTCAATCATAATCCTTTACGAAACGATATCGGGCAGGTTATTTTATTACAAAAAACGGCCTGACGCATCCCTGCACAATTCTCTTAACCACTGAGCGCTGAATTGATTGAAGAGCCCGGAGAAGAAGATGCCTGATTGGACCTGGACGCCGGAAGCATCCGAATACGCCACTGCCAAGCGGAAGCTGCTGGAGTATTATCTCTTGATGAACTACGCAAAATCCCAGTTCAGTATCAATGCATTTGAAAGGGTTGCCCGCAGCCTGTTCCTGCCTGACAGTCAAAAACCCCATGCCTATAATGACAGTCCGCTGCCCATCGGGCATGGTCAGACGATCAGTGCGCCCCACATGGCATTTATGGAGTGTGATGCACTGAACGTCAGACCGGGAGACAAGGTCCTGGAAATCGGGTCCGGCAGCGGCTATCACGCCTCAATTACCGCTGAGATGTGCTGTTCGAGCAACATTACCCCTCCAGGTTGGCGTCCGCTGAGCACGCAATATGACGATGCCATTTATAATCAGGCCCATACAGAGCGGGGACGGGTGATCACGATCGAACGGCTGCCCCAGCTGGTTTCATTTGCCTGCAGCAATATAGAAAAAGCGGGTTACGGGGACCGGATCACCGTCATTCATGGTGATGGTACCATGGGCTACGAGGCGGAAGCCCCCTATGACAAGATCCTGATAACGGCCGCCGGGCCCAGGATTCCGGTGGTACTGAAACAGCAGTTGAAAATAGGCGGGAAGATGATTATCCCGGTGGGGGCCAAAAATTTCCACCAGGACCTGATCCTGGTGGAGCGGGTGAGTGAAACCGAGTGGACAAAACACAATATCGGGGGGGTGGTCTTTGTTCCTCTGATCGGAAAATACGGGTTTCAGTCCTGATCCGCTTTTCGGTGTCGGCCGGTTGAACCCTTTGACGACACCTGCTACTGCATGCCGTTCACGATCTTCAGGATATCTTCCGTTTCCTTGAACAGTTTATATTCGGCTATTTCTCTGACCGCGGGCACATGGTCGATCAGATAGCGCAGCTCAGTGTTTGTGGCACCCCTTTTCATCAAGGCATTCCATGCCTTCTGGCGGAACTCTTTGACGTGTTCGATGATCCGGCACAGTTCGCGGTTGGTATGCTCTCGCTGGGTCAGTTTGTCCCAGGCTGCTTCCCGGAGCCCTTCATTTTCCTGCATCAGGTGAATTAGTTCATCATTTGAAATCTGCTGGGTGAGGATGATCTTCCAGCATTCGTCCTTCAACGCGTCGACATAATCAAGAATCAGGCGGAGTTCTTTGCCACGGGGGCTCAGGCTGATGAATTTCTGCCAGGCGACCTCCCTGAGTTCCGGGATTTGAATGATCGTCGAGACCACGAACTTGTATATGCTTTCCCCTTTGGTGACCAGAATCTCAAAGGCTTTCTCCTTGAACGCCGGTTTACCGTCCCGCATAATCTGGTACAACTCGAATTTGGTCGGTTCCTGCTTGAACAGTTGTTCCAGTGCTTTCTCCGCCAGCGGTTCAGAATGGATCACCAGGTAGCAGAGCTGGGCGTTGTCCGGACCCGGGTTGCTGCTCAATAATTGTTCCCAGATCAATTTTTGGTTGATATCCGATTCGGTCTGTTTTTGTGTTGCATTTCCCATCCATACCTCGTTCATTTTAATAAAAAACCTTACCCGATTCCATGTTGCCTTAGTCTTTTTACCTTTTAGTCGATTGTCAACCAAATGACAAGCGAATTCCTCAATTTTTAGGTGAAAACCGGCATCTTGCCAGTTGATTACGGGCCATCGTCTGGAATCTCACCATTGTCTGCAGAACGGTTCCGGAGACGGTGAAAATTTCGGAACGGATGATTCAAAAAAATCTGCCGTGAACCCTGCCGCCCATGACGGATCGGTTATATTGACCGTGTTCAGTGGTTTCGGAACAATCGGGGCTCACCTGATGACAGACTAAGGGGGGAACAGATCGTTGATCCAGCAGGTGCAACGTGGAAACCCGGGCAGGAGATGGTTTCAGTCTTGGAAACAGTGTCCGGGAGCAGGACGATCAGGCGGTCAATGGCCCTGACTATATGGGTACAGGCTTTTGAGACGGAATCTACCCCGGTTTTCAGTAGAATTTCTAAAGGGTGTTGTGTGAGCAACAAAATGCATCTCAACTCAACCTGTCCCATTTTTCAGGGCCATCGTGCCGCTTTCTGGAAGCTCTGGCGATGGACTGAGCAGCAAAGGCAGCTGGTCGTCAGCGGTCTGCCCAGATGCGTCTGCCTTCGTCTGAAAGTCGTGGCCATTATGACACATTCATCTTCAGATTTCCACTTAAATCTGCAAATTTTTTTTTAAGCAGACCCCACATCCTGGTCGGATCATCCTTACCCTGTGGCATCGCTGTGAATCTTGTGAATTCAGCCATGGTTGTCTTCCGAGGGCGGTTGGTTCATGAGACGCGAGACATGCAGCTTAGAATAGACCGAACATGACTTCAGTTAATCAAGGTGCCCTTAGTTGAATGTGTAACTTCATGGTACTGCAACAAAGCCCTGTAAACCAAGCAGGCGATAAGTCGTCAATCGCCATGCGGCTCTCAGAACTTTCATTTCCCCTTCCTTGGGTTGTGTTGCATAGTTCATTGAATTGGGCTATTCTATCACCGTTATCAGGATAAAACATCGATAAACCAGGATGTTATCTGCCATCCATCCCATTCACGACCCTATATCCTTTCCGGAATTCACATGAGAATCCGATCGTTCATGACCAGGCCCCTTGTAAACGCGATCAGTATCATTTTTCTGATGGCCATCCTGCTGCCACTCTCCTTGTCTGGAAAGCCGCTTTCACCGACACAGCTGGACCAGATCCGGACACAACTGCAGTCAGAGCAGGATATTGTCGTACGGACCAAGCTTTATGTGCTGCTGATCAAGAATGCTGCTGAAAACCAGACTGCAGAAAATGAGATCCCGTATCGGCTGGAGTTGCACCGGAATCTGATGGACACGTCGTCTCTGCGGCCTGAATATATCGCCAACCTCTATCAACTTGCCACCCTCTATTATCAGAACGGATCCTATCAGGCAGCCTTGGAGTACTATGAATTGCTTTTTAAAAACCTGTCCCTGACCGAGACAAAAATCCGGAACCTGGTTCTGCAGCATCTCAGTAAGGTCTCTTCCAGGTTGAACAGAACCGATCTTGAGGAGAAGTATCTGGCACTCTACGTGGTCTCCCTGGGAAAAGTCTCCAGCTATTATGAGACCAGCAACGGGTATGAAATGCTGTTGCAGCTGGCAGCGAAAACCCAATCCGGCAAAGAGGGGTACTATTTTGAGAACTGGTATCAGAGCGCTGTGCAAAACGGTGAGATCAAGGACCGGAAACGGGTGCTGACCCAATGGGTCAACTTTGTCACCCAGACGGAAGCCTCCTTTTCACCGAAACCGTTTGACCTTCTAGTAGAACTCCTTGAGGAACAAAACGCCCAGGCAGAGCTTCAGGAACTCAGGCGACTCTATGCACAGCACACGCCTGATGAAGCCAAAAAAATAGCGCTTTTTGAGGCAATTCACCAGACCAACCAGGAACAACAGAAACCCACAGAACTGGGTCTCCTGACCCGGCTGTACCAGTTCTATCATAACAGTCAAAACAGTCAGAACCTGAAAAAAGAGCAGACTATCCTCGAGATACTGGCTCAGCGCGACGATTATGAAAAGCGGGATGAAGCATTGAAACAACTGGCCATTCTTTCCCAGAAAAATGAGGACTGGATTCTGGCGCTTAACATCCATCAGAAACTGCTGGCGCGATATCCACTGGATAGCAGCGAAGAAGCGGTGCTGATTCTGGACAATCTGATCAGTATCTCCCAGAAGCTTTCCAAGGACGACCTGGTCCTGCAATACCTGAGACAAAAGGCCTTAACCGAATCCAGATTTATTCAGGACCGGTCACGGTATCAATCCTTCGTGCTGGCCCTGGATATTTACAGGCGAAAACAGGATTATGGTGCCGGGATTGCGCTCTATCAGGAAATGACCCGGGCTCCTTTCCAGGTGTCGCCCTTTCCGGGAATGGTTGACATCCACCTCCAGGGTGCGTTGCTGATGGAAGAACAGGGAGACTATGAAAACGCTGTCAAGACCTATCAACGATCCCTGGACACACTTCTGGGTAACGCGCAGCCGGACCTGCAACAGGCGGTGACCATTGCGCAACGGATATTGCTGCTGACGGAAAACCATTTCCCGGGTGAGCGGGAGATCGACGTTCTCAAACAGATAACCGAGATTCATAAAAAACGGGGTCAACCGGGGGATCAGGCCAAAACAGAGCTGATCATTGCGCAGAAACTGGAAAAAGCAGGCAACAAGAAGTCTGCTGTCGGCTTCTACAACCAGGCCCTGGCGAGCTATCGTATCGCCAGGGATGAAAAGATGGTCAGCCAGCTACTGACATTGCTGGCCAATCTTGAAGAGGGGACATCCGGGGAAAAACTGAATCGCCTGCAGGATCTTGAAGCCACCCAGGAAAAATCGGCGGACAACCGGCAGTTGCTCGTCACCCGCATCGAAATCGGGAACTACTATAAATCCCAGGGGGATCTGGAAAATGCCATCACCTATTACCTGAAAGCGGGGAATAGTGACGTCCCCGGGGACAGTCTTCAGACCGCAGAGGCGCTCTACTACGGCGGGTTGCTGCTCTCCCAGACCGGAAAAATCGCCCGGAGCAGCGAGGTCTTTCTGAAGGCGCTGCAGAAAAAGAACCCTGCGAATGAGAAGAACAGCGTTTTCGCACAAATTCACCAGGCATATGCAAAAAACCTGGATCAACAGCAGAACCCCGAAAAAGCCCTGGAACAGATCAATATCGCCCTTGGATTTGACCTGAAGGATTTAAAGGGGTCGATGGTGGAGACCAAAGCGACCATTCTGATCAACAGCAATCAGTATAAAGCGGCGGAAGCAACCCTGACCGGGTACCTGACCGGATTGGCAGACAAGCGGGGAACCACGCCGCTGATGATTCTGCTGGCAAAGGCACAACTGGGGTCCCAGGATCTGGACCCGGCACTGTCGACACTGGAGCAGGCTCAGAAAATGCAGGTTTCCAGCGAACTGACCCTTGAGCAATACGATATCCTCAGTCTCAAGAGTTATACGTTGAGCCTGAAAAAAGAGATGGTCGCTGCCATCAACAACCAGGAGGAGCTGGTGGCTCGGCTGGAGCGTTCTGAGATCAAGGAAAAGCTGGGCAGTGCCAACCTGGATCTGGCCAGGTATTACCTGGATATCGGGCGCATACCCGAAGCCCTGAAAGCGAACAAACAGGCAAATGGATGGGTCAAGGAGGGGAGCGACGACTATTTGAAAATGCTGCTCAATTTTGCCAAAATCAGCCAGAAGCAGGGGAAGGCGGAAGAGTCCCTGGAGACCTTCAACCAGCTGCGTGAGAAAATCAAACCCGATTCCCCCCCGGAGATCGCAGCGGAAATGTATTATCAGCGGGGATTTACCAATTTGAGTGCGTCCCGGCTGGAGGATGCCCTGTCTGATTTCAAACAGGCCGAAACAGCCTATACTGGCCTCAATCAGCAAACGGAAGTCATTCAATCAAAAATGGCTCAGGCGAATGTCCTGATCAGCCTGGGCAAAATAGGCGTCGCCGAGAAGATATATCTCTCCCTGTTATCCGAAACCGGCCGTCATCCGGGAACCCAGGGTGATGTCAACAATGCCTTGGCGTTTCTCTATTCCGAACTGGGACAATATAAAAAGGCCTTGAAACACTCAGAAGAGGGGGAGCAATCCTATAAAACCGCCGGTCGGCAGAACCGGATCCCCGAGGTGTTAAATGCCAGGGGGTTGATATTCCTGAAAATGAACGATTTTGACCAGGCGGAGGTCACCTTTATCAATGCCATTCGGCAGAACGAGCAGTATCAGAATCCCCTGCTGGATTCAGAGATTACCAACAACCTGGGGGGGCTCTATAAACAGAAGGGGGATCTGGAAAAGGCCCGTGAACAGTTGATGAAAACAGCCGAACTTCAGAAGAAGCTTGGCTTCGAATCTCTGCTGGCGCTGACCTATAACAACATTGCGTCGGTATACCTGGATGAAAACAAGTTTGAGGAAGCACTCAGCTTTCTCCGGCAGTCCAGAACTTTCGCCGAGCGGTTTCAGTTGAAAAAGGAGATTGCCGGCAGCTGGAACAACGAGGGCATTCTCTTTTTTAAGCAGGAGAAGTATGAGGAAGCCCGGAAAGCCTTCCTGGAAGCCCTCATTCCCCAGAGAGAGCTGGAGTTGAAGATCGATCTGGCCCGCACGCACAACAACCTCTCCATCATCGCCGCCAAACGGTTGGATTTCAAAGAGGCCCTGGAGCTGGTCCAGGTCGCTGTCGGTTCCCTCTCTCTCAAACCCCTGGACAAGGATGGGTTCTTCCCGAATCCCGAGCAGGATTCGGTCCTGGCGCCGGACCTGATGAAAGACGCGTTGCAGTTCAAAGGGGCCTATCTGAGGGAACTCGGGAACCAGAGCGAAGACCCGCAAGCGAAGGTCCGCTTCCTCGATTTGTCCTACCAGAGTTTTGCCCTGGCAATCGAGATCATCGAGTCTCTCCGGGCGCAGATCAAGGGAGAGGAGTCACAGAAAAAGCTGCTGCAGGCCAATATCGAAATTTTTCAGCAATTGATCGCCCTTTTGTTTGAATTGGGGACACGGGCGCCAGCGCAGGGATTTCATGAAAAAGCGTTTTACTATGCCGAGATGTCACGCGCCCGGTCGTTTCTGGATCAGCTGCAGGAGCAGGTCGCCAGATCCAGTCTGACCCTTCCCCAGGAGGTCAGAGATCGTGAAAATGATCTCAAAACCCGGATTGCCGATCTGGATGGCTTGATTTTTGTCGAGTTGAAAAAACCCCAGAAGGAACGGGACGAAAAAAAGATCGAGGCGTGGCAGATCCGAAAAACGGCCACCCTGCTGGAGCACCGGGAATTTACCAGGGAACTGGAGGCAAAATTTCCCGCCTACGCCAGCCTGAAATACCCGAAAGTCTACGGGGTCAAGGAGACCCAGGCTGAACTGCTGAATGAAAAAAGCATGCTGCTGACCTATTTTGTCGGTGCGGATCAGTCATATGGATGGTCGGTGACAAAAAACGGGTTCTCCATGGTTGCCCTGCCACCCAATGCGGATATCGACCAGCTGATCCGCAAATACCGGAAAACCCTGGTCAATCCCCTGATCATGGAAGACGAGGATGACAATGAGCTGGTGATTGACTCCACCAAGAGCCACATCGCCATCGGTCTGCAGATCTACCGCAAGCTTGTGTTCCCCCTGCTGAAGGACCGCGGGGATCAGATCAGCCAGCTCATTCTGATACCTGACGGGGTGCTTTATTATCTGCCCTTTGAGACTGTCCTGACCCAGATTCATCCCCAGACGGACGAACGGTTTCCCAAGGGTCGGGAGTACCTGCTGCATCGGTATGCCATTCACTACTCACCCTCAGTCTCGGTGCTGGGGATGATCCAGACCCAGGTCAAAGGCAGGAATGCGGCAGAGATGGCCAAACGCAAGAAATTCCTGGGTTTCGGGGATCCTGAATACAAGCCGGATGACAAGGCCAAAGCCGGTTTCGTCTATAACAAAACCCTGCAGCAGCAGGGCTTTTATGATCTGGCCCGCCTGTTCAACTCCCGGATAGAATTAAGGGAGATTTCCGCCATCTTTACCACATCCAATATCACCTATCTGAGGGAACAGGCAAAGGAATCCACGGTTAAACAGAGTGTGGGGGGCTTTCAATATATCCATTTTGCGACCCATGGTATCCTGGACGAACGAAATCCGGAATTTTCCGGGGTTGTGATGAACCTGGTTCAGGACGACAAGCCTGAAGACGGGTTTCTGCAATCCTCAGAGATATTCGATCTGAAAATCAATTCCGATCTGGTGGTTCTCTCGGCCTGTGAAACCGGTCTGGGAAAGGTGATCAAAGGGGAGGGCATGGTCGGTCTGACGCGGGCATTTCTGTTTGCAGGAACCCCTTCCATCGTCGTTTCTCTCTGGACAGTAGCGGACGAGTCGACCTCGAAACTGATGATCTATTTTTACGAGTTCCTGGACGAAGGCAATCCGAAGGATGAGGCGCTCAGAAAAGCGCGGCTGAAACTGATGCTGGAGCTGGTGGACGACAAGCTGTACTATTCGGATCCCTTTTACTGGGGACCCTTTATCCTCAACGGCACAAGAATTTAGACGCGCGGCCGCTGACCAGCAAAAAAAAAAGGATCAGCACAGACAGTGCAAGATCCTTTTTTTTCGTCCTCAATGATCCTATCCCTTCTGGGTATGGGTAAAGACCCCGTCCCAGTCTATGGGTGGCGGGTTCTCGATGAACCCCTGGCATCGTTCAATGTAGGTCAGGGAAGGGCCGTCCTGGGCGATCAGCTTCAGTGCGGATTCGAACACGGGGATCGCCTCCTTAAAATTCCGTTCTTTATACAGCTGCAACCCTTTATTATAGATGGGCACCAGCTCCGCCATCTTTCCACTGGTCTCATTTTTGCGATCGATCAGGTCGTAAACTGTAATCGGTTCGTTTTTCCCCACGACACGAATTGTATCCAGTTCACGAACATCAATGAAGTCGGCGGCCTGTTTATAGGTGAACTCTGATATCATGGAGAAGTTCTTGTAGAACTTGTTGGCCCCTTCCAGTCGGGCGGCCAGGTTCACCGCATCTCCCATGATGGTATAGTCCATGCGTGTCTGGGATCCCATGTTTCCCACGACCATCGGACCTGAATTCACGCCCATGCGGACCAGGACCATGGGCAGACCTTCCTTCATCCACTCTTCACGGAGTTTCACAAGGGCCTTCTGCATGTCTATACTGGCATAGCAGCAGAGTTTGGCGTGATCCGGCTGCGTCAGGGGAGCGCCCCAGAAAGCGATAATGGCATCCCCCTCGAACTTGTCAATGGTCCCGTTATGATGAGAGATGATATCGCACATGGCGGTCAGATACTTGTTCAGCAGTGCCACCAGTTCATCGGGGGTCAGACTCTCAGAAATGGTGGAGAAGCCCTGCACATCCGAGAAGAAAGCGGTCATTTCCCGTCGTTCGCCGCCCAGAGAGAGCTTGTCCGGATCTTCCACCAATGCTTCGATCACGTCGGGGGAGAGATACTGGCCAAAGGCATCCGTGATAAAGCTCTTCTGTTTCCGTTCCTCAATAAAGAGATAAATATTGATTGCCGTAAAGCCAAGAATGCCTGCCAGGAAGACATAACTCATGGAAAAGACCAGGTCGAGATAGATGTAGGAAAGGGCACAGAAGGCAAAATAACCGACAAACAGGCCCACCGACGCCAATGCCCGGGGTCTTGGATCTGAGAGAAAGTTTGATGTGATCAGCAGGAGCAGGAATATCATGGCGACGACGATTTCTGTGAACGTCGTGGCCGATCGTAGCGGTGCCCCTTTCAGGAGGGTGGCCACCTCTGAGGCAAGGGCTTCCACGCCATAGACCTTTCCGATGGCGGTATCAAAATAGTCCTGCGAGATCTCGGACGTATCACCGATAAATACAATCTTGTCCTTGAGCAGGGCCTTGTACTCCTCGGTTTCGGATTCATCGTCCAGGTCCAGCTCGAGAATATCCATGCCTGACAGACCGACAAACGGGTCCCGGCTGATATAGGTTACCCCCGGTTTGACGTAGGGGTAGTCGATTCGGAAATCGTTAAACTGGTCCAGTTTGATCTTGAGATCCCCCAGGATCAGGAAGCCGTTTTTAATTTTGGGCTCCACGCCCAGATACATGGCTGCGGTTTTCACAGCGATGGGCCATTCCCCGTATATCTCCCCGACGTCCGGGTAAATCCGGAGCCGGTTCAGCATGGTGCCCAGCTTCTGGTGATTGGAGTAGGCGGTTGTTGTTGCCTTGTGAATCGTCTCAACGGGATAGATTACCTTCTTAAACTTCCCTTTTTCGAAAGCGACGATGGAGACAACGATGGTGTTACCCGCTTTTTTCAGACGTTCCGCAATCTTGGGATCTTCACCGTAGGAGCTCGCGAAATCGAACAGAATATCCACCATCACGACTTTTGCCCCCAAAGCGGAAACATTCTCCGCGATCTTTCCGATATCGTCTCTGCGCAGGGGAAAACTACCATAATCCTTGAAAAAAGCATCGTCCTGTACGACAATCGCGATTTTCTCATAGGGAAACCGGGTCTTTTCCGGATCTCCATAGCTATTCCGCAGAATATGACGGATCGAGACAAACTGGTCCTCAAAGGTCGAAAACCACTCGTTATGTTCCGCAGGAATCATCAGCAAAAAGACGAGGATTGTAAACAGTAAATCGTACCGTTTCAGCAGATTTTTCATGTCGGCGTACTCCTTAAAACACGGGGTTACAGTAAGAGACGACATTCATCATGATCTGTCACCTTAATGTGTCAGTCTGGTTGCATGCAGAAATAGAGACTTCAGAACCAGGGTGTGTATCAGTCGATGCCAAAGGCTGAACCCCGGCCTGATCGATTTGTCCCGGTTCTTGTGATGATATTGAAAACACCACGGGTGGATGGTTCTGGGTAAGACGACGCCCGGATCAACCATGCCCTTACCTTTTTTAACAGAAAATGGCATGTTCTGGGCTCGTTGTAAAGCATGAATTGTCAGTTACTTGATTTTCTCGACCTTGATTTATCTTGATTTTTAAAATCCAACAAGCGGATCTGTGGGAACCGCCGCCCGTCTCTGGCAGCGGTTGCATTCGTCTATTCAATCGTTGCTGTTTTCCACGCTTCCAACTCTTTACTATAGATATCGTCCAGCTTCAGCTTTTTATAGACCCTGAACAGATAGGGTGTCAGTTCCAGTTCGTCCGGATTTTCCTTAAGATAGCGCTGGTATTGATCCATGGCGGCGACCCACATGTCCTGTTTTTCAAAATAGCTGCCAATCATGAAGGAATCTTCGCCAAACGATTCCTGAAGTTCCAGAATTTTTGCATGAATATCTGATTTCTGTTGCCCATCGATCCAGCTGACGGTATGGGGATAATGTTTGCCTCTGGATTTATATGGTTTCAGCTCAACAACAGCCATTCCGTCTTTCAAAACTCTGATTTTGTAGTCTTTTTCCCCTGCAAAGGGTTTGACTTTCACCCTGACGACCGGTTCGCTGGTTGCCGGAACGTCATAGGCTGTTTCACCGATTTCGAGCTGATAGTTGTATTCGGGGCCCACATTGTTCCAGACGATAAAGGGATACTCGTCGGTTAAGGCCACATTCCTGACGGCTGCGATCTTGACCGATCTTTTCTTGTGGCTCCGTCTCACCGTTGTGTAGGACTGGGCTTTTGAGAACTTATTCATCAATCCGCTCAAAAGCTTGCTGGATGATTCAGCGGTTTCCAGGCTGCCACTTTTGGCCATCAATTTGTCACTGGTCACTTCAATCAGTGAATCGGGGCCGATCGTCATCGTCAAACCGGACTCATTCATGGTCACGGAAGCAGTTGATCCGGGACCTGTTTTCACCTGGTAGCCGGAAAACAGGAACTTGCTGCGGCGCACCTTTTTCCAGGTCTTGCCATTTTTGGTGTATTCCACCTGGCCGTTGGCCTGGAAGAGAACCCCGACAGGATCCTTTTTTCCTGCATAGACGTTTCCGGCAAAAAATAAAACCAGAGTGGCAACAACAATCAGTTTAAACAGTGCTTTCATATTATGTTCTCCGTTCAGTGTTGGCTGGTATTGCTCATATAATACAAACCAGGCTGAGGTGATCGGTATTTTCGATCTGTTGTCCATCAAAAGGAACCTTTTTCACAACCTGAAATATTTTATTGAGTTCCATCCTAGTTCAAACCGGCTATTTATGCAAGGCTGGATTAGATAATCCAAAAGCGGTGAAAGCCTGTTGAAGTCAAAGACAGCAACGTGTTTGAATACGGACTGACCTGCACTCGGGTCCACAAACGACTGATTGTCCCCCAACCCGGGGGTTTCACCAGGACGGTCAGAGCCATGGCGCCGTCTTTGACCCTGGAATTGTAATGGATCTCTTCCATTTCAGTTTTATTGAAACTTATTATTGATGTTATCCCATCCACTATTGTATAAGTATACTCAGTAGGCCGCGGGTTGAGCCGGATGAGAGCGTGATATCGAATCGACCGGCGCAACTGAAAATGGGCCTTTTTTGAAACCTGGTATCGGTTCCCGGATATTTGTAGATGATGGATCACCATTAAAAGATATGAACATGGCATTAGATGTTGATGAGGCGCTTGAAATCATTCGCTATAATAAAAGGGTCGCTATTGTCGGATTGTCACCCAGACCGGACCGCCCCAGTTTTCAGGTTGCCCAGTTTCTGCTGCAGAAAGGTTTCAGTATTATTCCGGTGAATCCGGCTCACAAAAAAATTCTCGATCAGACCGGTGTGGCAAGCCTCGCGGATCTGGAACCGGACGACGTTGACTGGGTTGATTTTTTTGTCGGTCCGGGCAGACTGCCGGATTTTGCCAATGATATCATTCGGCTGTCACCCAAACTGGTTTGGTGTCAAATCGGCGTCGTCAATCCCCGATTCAATCAACGGCTTGAAAACGCCAGAATCCCTTTCATCGCTGACGTCTGCCCAAAAATGGAATGGAAGGAGAATTGGCCATAAACCGAACCCAGCCTATGACAGTTCCGGATCTTGCAAACGACCCGCTGATGATCGATATGCGGCGGTCGATTGATCATTTTGACACCGCATTTCTCCATCTGTTGGCAGAACGAATGCGGATTGTCCGTAAAATCATCGCTCTTAAACAGAGACAGGATATTGATCTCCGACAGAGTGACGCCAGAAAGCAGGACATGAAAGAGATTATAGAAATGTCCGTGCAATTGAAACTGGAGCGGCATTTCTTTAAGAAAATCCTTGATCTTGTCTTTCAGGACGCCATTACCCAGTATGCACAGGAGGATCAAACAGGCTCTTTTCAGGCACCGGCGATGGATTTCCAGTCCCTGTCACTGCCTGAACTGCGAAAAAGCCTGCTGAACCTGGACAAATCCCTTTGCTTTGTCCTGGCGGAGCGGTTCTGCGTGGTGAAGCGGATCGGTCTTTACAAGGAAAGTCTGAATATTCCTCCGCTGGATCCGGTGCGGTGGCAACAGGTGCTGGATGACAAAGCTGATGCCTCGCAGAAACTCGGCATCAGTGTCTCCCTGGTCAAAAATATTTTCAATGCCATCCATGAAGTTGCCCTGGCGATCGAGGAGGATATCAAGATTTCCTAGTCCATACCATCGGGATAACTATTTTTATACAAATAAACAAATAGATAAAACATTTTATACACGGCTCTTCTATTTGCCCATTGACACAGAGATCTCAGTCAGGTAAAAATTTAGGTTATCGAACGGGGGCTTAGCTCATTTGGCTAGAGCGCAACGCTGGCAGCGTTGAGGTAATGGGTTCGACTCCCATAGCCTCCACCACACATCCCACCAAAAAACACCGTAATACCAGAGTAATATAGAAATATCCGAATCACCAAACGAAACCTGATCAAACCTGAATACCCGCAATCACAATAAAGACAGGCGATTGCGCGGATGTAAAGAATCACACTGTAAAAACACATAAAAACAGTATAGTAAGCATTTATTCGGTAAATCAAACCTGATTGAAACCTGAATAGAAGCCTTTCAGATATTTGTTGCCATGGCCGGATAAAAATGAGTATCCTGCTAGCATGACTAGAATAATTGCGCTTTCAAATCAGAA
>JAHJRI010000141.1 GCA_018830885.1 bacterium
ATGTCGCATTCGTTGATATCCATCCGGTTGCCCAGGGTAATCGCCTTGGACACTTTGATATGCAGGAGACAGAGTTTATCCAGCAGAATATTGCCGAAGACGCCGCTCTGGGCGATGATGCTGATATTTCCGGGGGGAAAGGCCTCCGGCAGGATTTCACTGCTGCAGAAACCGTTGGTGTTGTTGACCACCCCGATACAGTTGGGTCCGATGATGCGTAACTGATACCGCTGCATCACCTGCCGGGCTGTCTCCTGCAGTTCAACCCCGGCGTCACCGGCCTCTCCGAATCCGGCGGTCTCGATGATCACATGGCGGATGCCCCGCTCCGCGATATCTGCCAGGGCCTGTGGAACGTGCACTGCCGGTACGATCACGATGGCCAGGTCCACCGGATCGGGGACATCGGCCACACGGGTATAAACCGTTTTTCCATGCAGCTCGCCCCCCTTCGGGTTGACCAGGTGCAGGCGATTGTCCCAGCCCCGTTCTTTCATGATCAGGGGGATGCCGTACCCAAATCCTGCTGAGCGTCTGGCCCCCACCAGAACAACGCCCTGGGGTTCCAAAAAAGTGTTTATCTGATTGATCATCGCTGCTTTCCTCCCTGGATGGTTACTGTCCGACGATGTGTCTGCCTGTCCCTGTTCTCCCGGTTGCGGACTTAACCAGGGACTGTTCGGGGAGAGACAGATCCTGTGTTTTTCTCAAAATGATGTCCAAACGATACCAGTTTGCGGCTGAAATAACAATCAGCGGGACCTCCCCCGGGAAATCTCATGCAACGAGTGGTCTGTATTGAAAACACCGCGTACCTATTCACCCCTGTTTCTAAGCAGAAGCTGAATAGCTTTCCAACGGGCCTACAGCCCGCCATTCTCAAGCAACAACCGAAAAATGACCGGTTGTTGCTTAAAAGATACACGGGCACACAAGCGGTTGCAGTGGAGAGATAAGGATTGACGGGGTCTCGAAACCGTCATACCATTTCTGTAACAGTCCCGTTCCTGTGACCAGCTGTTCGACGCTCACCTTTTCGGTTAATCCTGTATCTGCTATCCGGTCACCCATGATAACCATCGATCAAAAAATACTGAACCTCATTTCTCTC
The DNA here is from genome assembly GCA_018830885.1 of bacterium. Classification (GTDB taxonomy): domain Bacteria; phylum SAR324; class SAR324; order XYD2-FULL-50-16; family XYD2-FULL-50-16; genus JAHJRI01. The sequence goes on from JAHJRI010000141.1 coordinate 1,112, forward strand.
AATCCCGTCCAGTACGGTGATCTGGGGTTGTTCTGCCAGGACCTGCCGGGTTTGGGGGGGCAGTTGAAAACAGCGGCCGAGGACTTCCTGGTTGAGGAGATCCCGGTCTATGAACCCTGTGGAGAGGGGGACCATTTCTTTCTCTGGATCGAAAAACGGGATCTGTCGTCTGACCAGATGTTACAGCGGGTTGCCAGGGGCCTGGATATTCCTGCCCGGGATATCGGGATCGCCGGCAAAAAGGACAAGAAAGCGGTCACACGACAGTATATTTCAGTACCTCGAGCAGCAGAAGACCGCGTGAGCAGCTTCGAGGAAGAGGGTGTGACGATACTGTCGGCTTCCGCCCATACAAACAAGCTCTCTATCGGGCACAGCAGGGGCAATCGTTTCAAGGTGGTCATCCGGAATCTGGCTGCTCCGGATCCTTTGCTGGTTGAGCAGATTGTCGGGCGAATCGGTGAACTGGGATTTCCGAATTTCTACGGAACCCAGCGTTTCGGCGCGGCGGGAGATACGGCTGAAATCGGATTCAAGTTCCTGAAAGGGGAGGCGGCATCCCTCTCAAAACAATGGCAGGTGAAGACACGAAAGAAGTTTGCCATTTCTGCTGCCCAGTCCTTTCTGTTCAATCACTATCTGCTGCGACGTCTGATTGAAAAGGGGACTGCTACGCTGATGGCCGGCGACGTGGTTTTTAAAAACACCGGCGGTATCTTTCGAGTCGAGGATCTGGAAACCGAACAAAAACGATTCCTGGCTGGAGAGATTGTTCCGGCCGGGCCTATTTTCGGGAAAAAAACCTATCCTGCCGCTGAAGAGGCCCTGGCCTTTGAAGAGACCATCCTCTCCGATATGGGGATCGATAAACAGGTCTTTTCCGAATTCGGGAAGCTGATGCTGGGAACCCGGCGGGCGATTTACTGCCGTCCGGAAGAATTTTCGTATCAATTGTCCGGAAATGACCTCCAGTTGGCGTTCACTCTGCCGGCGGGCAGCTATGCGACGGTGCTGCTGGCTGAGTTTATGAATAGCAGGAAAGGGATCTGAAACAATCCCCATCCTCCTGCCGGTTAAACCTGGCTGGCAGGTATCCGGCGGGTTTTGGAAAATCGGTAGATCGTCTCCCCATCCGCGTCAAAATAGTCAAAAGCGGCTGTATCGGCGGTTATCTCAGCCCAGATGTAGCCGTGACACTCCCTGTAAAAAAGGGTGTTCTTCAACCTGGCATCTCTGGCGCTTTCGATGGGCGATCCGCCCCCGCCGGAGACGATCTGGTCGAATTTCCGGTAATGGGTATGTTCCAGTGCATGGTTGTGACCGGATACAAAAAAATCGATGGGACTCATCCCGACGATGATTCTCTCCAGGGGCAGCATCCCGCCGTGACGGCCGCTTGAGATGACCGGATGATGCCCCACTACCATATGCCAGGGGCGTGGGCTCTTCCTATAGATCTGCCACAGGGTCCGTAGCGAACAGGTGGTGTTGATGGCCTGAATAAACACCGGTCCAGCATTGAAATGGTAGTTGGTCCCCGGCAGGTGCCAGCGACGGCTGTGCAGTGTGTAATCGATCTGGGCTTTCCAGTTTCCCCGAAGGTCATGATTTCCCAGGATCGCGTAAAATGGCAGATCCAGGTGATACATGGATTCAAATTTCTCATCCAGCTGGGGATCGTGGATGGAAGTAATCCCCGTCTGGATAAAGTTGTCTCCCGCAAACAGGACAAAATCACACCCCTTTTCCAGGGCGGTCTGTTCTGAGGCGCGGGCAACACGGCGCTGATTGTCCGATCCGGAACCCGTATCCCCCAGTATCAGAAATCGGACGGTATCCGCATCCGGGGCGATATCGAGATCCCGGTCGCATTCCACCGCATAGGCTTCACAGGCCCTTTCATGCCACAGTCTGGTTAGATATTTCAGCAACACAGGTGAACGATTAGTTGTTTTGATACGTGCCATCGGTGAGATCGATGGTGACCTGGTTATCTGCCGGTGGCAGATCGGTATACCATCCATCGATGAGATCGCCCTGGAGTGCAAGGATCAGTCTTCCCCAGAGACCCAGCTCCGTTTTATCGAGGATGGTTGCAGGTCTGACTTCATCCCCCCGGAGATGGGTGATATAGGCTCTGGCGATCTGAGGGTTGAGGCGTTGCCTGTCCTTTTCAGAGACCATGTACTTCTTCAGCGCAGCGTCCCCCAGTTTGATGGTCCCATCGAAAACGTAATCTTCACGATAGGTTTTAAAATCCTCCGGGTGGGAGGGAATGGTATCGATGAACCGACTCTGGATGACGGCTTTCTGATCGAAGGTAATTTCCACAATCCGGTAGGGACAGGGGGCTGTTACCAGGGAACCGGTTTCGATGTCGTAGATCACCTTCCCGCTTTGCCCAAAGGATTTCCGCGTGATATCCTGGGCATGGAAGTGAGCGCTGAAAACGAGCATGACGTCGTAGTGTGCCAGCATTTCAGCAACCCTCTCGTGATCATGAATCAGGTACTGCGGGTAGTAATTGTCGTTGGACGGATAGTGTTCCAGCACACCGTGATGAACCATTGCCATGACCGATTTCTTTTCCCGTTTGGCCCGAATCAGGGTGCTTTCGATCCATTGCAGGGTGTGTTGACTGAATGCCCCGCCGGAACGGGAATGTTTTCCGGGCTCGTTCGTTTTCCAGAGACAGCTGTCCAGGGCCAGGAGCCAGAGTCCGGGAACCGGTTCCGCCAGGTAACTCAAAGTCTCGGTATCCCGATCCAGCGAGGCGGCATAACCGTAATCCTCATAAATCACCGCAAACTCGTCCGGTGTGATGTTTTCCACTGCTCGGGTCTGATCGCCATCGAACGCAATGGCTTCTCCGTTGAGGATGTCATGATTCCCGGGGATCACAAAAACGCCCTTCCCCGATTGGACGATTCTGGCCAGATTCTCTGCCACTGCCTGGTGACTGGATTTTTCGCCATCTTTGGTCAGATCACCACTGATAATGACAAAATCGGCCGGGAGTTTTTCAATCGCCTGCACTGCGGCTGTCATTAACTCGCTGCTCTCGGCCAGCAGCTTCCGGTCCTTGTCCAGATAGGCCTGAAACGCTTTCCCGGTCGTTCCCAGCCTGGGATCGAAATAGTGGGTATCCGATACAACAATAAACCGGGCCTCCGGATAGGTGGTTTTTGTCTGAATCAACGCCTGGATCTTGCCGGAGGTTTGATACAGGGATTTGGGAGGACTGCAGGAGACCGCGGTTCCCAGCAGCAGAAAGCTCAGGGTCAGGTTCAAGATTCGCCGCATAATCCAACTCCGATCGTTTATTTAAAACAGAAAACCGTGGCCTTCGGGCACGGTCAAGGTCTATTGGCTTAGCCGTGAGCTATTCTTAATCGTAATCTAAGGGCACCTTGATCAATTAAAATTAACGGGCTTACCGCACCAAAGGGTTGATCTTTCAAGAAACGCACGAGTCCGTCCATGGAGCTCCTGGAAGCCATCCATGGCTTCCAAGGTTCTTGAAAGATCACCCCTTTGGTGCTGACGGAGTTCCAGTTAATCAAGGTGCCCTTAAGATTAAGACGAATCATCATTTACACGCCCTTTGGGCTTATACCAAAACCGGGTCCTGTGGTCCGGACTCCTTATTGACTGACGGTCCAGGCGCGTTTGTCGCGAAAGGGTTTCACGGACACGCCTCTGCCTTCCTGAAAAGGGGCGGCCCGGTGGATATTTTCCGGCCGGGGAAGAACCGGTTCCTGCCCGAGAAGACATGGTTTTTTAAAGGTCTGCATCTTAATTATTACCAATCAGACCGATCTGGCAATGGCTTTTTCATGGAATATTGGTTTTTGTTGATCAGGGAGATCCGGTTTTGGGATTGACAACCCGCTGCTCCTCCAATAAATTGAACCCACTCAATCAGAGAACGGTTCGCTGCATCGGCAACCGGCGCGACGCGTCTCTGCCGGAGTCGCTCCTGCATGTGTCTCTGACATGAAATCGAAAAGCGGTTCTGTCAAAAATCCTATGAAAACGGGGAAGTAAAATGAAAATACCAATCTGACTTTGGGGTTATCGCTTTTGCTTAGTAAAACCAATCCGTCGGTCGGCCGGTCTTGTCAAGGCCAAGCCGAAAAACGGTGCTACGC
>JAHJRI010000142.1 GCA_018830885.1 bacterium
AAACGCATGAATCCTCCTGGAGCTCCTGGAAGCCATCCATGGCTTCCAGGGTTCTTGAAATACAATACCTTCGGGGCTGAGCGGAAATTGAACTGAATAGCTTTCCAGCGGGCCCGCAGCCCGCCCCAATTCTGAAACAACAGCCGAAAAACGACCGGTTGTTGCTTAAAAGATACAATCAAAGGAGGATAAAAGCATATGAATGTGACATTTTACGGAGCCACTCGGGAAGTTACCGGGTCCATGCACATGATTACGACACAGGATGACCATATACTTCTGGATTGCGGTATGTTCCAGGGACATCGCAGCGAATCCCGGGCGAAAAACAGCACCTTTGCCTTCGACCCGAGAATTGTTTCCAATGTGATTCTTTCCCACGCACACATCGATCATTCCGGTCGTCTGCCCCTGCTGACAAAAAACGGTTTCACCGGCAGGATCGCCTGCACCGCCGCCACGCGGGATGCCTGCGAATACCTGTTGGCCGACTCCGCCCATATTCAGGAGTCGGACGCAGCCTACCTGAACTACAAGACGGTTCGCTCGCTGCTTTCGAAAATCGATTCGACCAACAAGGAAAAGCGGTCCATCCAGAAAAGCCTGAAGAAAAGCGGCCATAACCTGGACCGGGAGGCCATTGCAGAGGTCATCCAGGAAAACCACCTGGAAAAAATAGAGCCCCTGTATACGATGAAAGAGGCAGAGGCCGCCATGCTCCAGTTCGAGGGCATCCCCTATCGCCATCCCGGGGCGATCGGGAAAAACATCACCTTCACCCTTTATGATGCCGGGCATATACTGGGATCCGCCTTCAGCGTGATTCACTACAAACCAGGGAACAGGCAGTTTACGGTGATGTTCACAGGCGACATCGGTCGTTTTCATAAACCGATCATCAAGGACCCGACCCTCAACTTTGCCGATGAGGACCGGGATATTGATCTCCTGATTATGGAAAGCACCTACGGCGATCGTTTTCACGACGATGCCGAGAGCATGAAGCCTGAATTGATGCGGTTGATCAATAAGGCCGTGCCGAGAGAGGGGGTGATTCTGATCCCCGCATTTTCCTACGGACGAACCCAGGAAGTGCTTTACCTGCTCCATGAACTCTACAACGAAGGCAAAATTCCCCGACTGCCGGTTTTTGTGGACAGTCCTTTGTCGAGTAAAATCACGAAGGTGTTCGGAGAACACCCCGAAGTCTATGACCGGGATACCCACCGGACGTTTCTGGAAAAAGGCCAAAATCCTTTTGCGTTCAAACAGCTTAAATATATCGAAACCCTCGAGGAGTCCATGGCGCTCAACCGGGCGACCGAGCCGGCCATTGTCATAGCATCTGCCGGCATGTGCGAGGCGGGACGGATTCTTCACCATTTGCGACATAAAGTGCACAATCCCAGCACGACCGTCCTCATTGTCGGGTTTATGGCTGAACATACCCTGGGTCGGAAAATTCTGGACAAGGGACTCGAATACAAGGCGTCGGGAAGAAAAGGGAAGCCTCCCATCCTGAAAATCCTGGGTAAGGAGTATCCACTGCATGCCCACGTGGAAACCATGAGCGGACTGAGTGCCCATGCGGATCAGAAAGAACTGCTGACGTTCCTGTCCGATTCAAACCTCAATATCAAAAAAATTGCCGTGGTACACGGGGAGGAAGCCCAGTCCGTGGCCCTGGCGGCAAAGCTGCAGGAAAAAGGGATGAAGGCTTTTGTACCCATGGCCGGGGAGACAGTGCGGGTATAAGCCTGTCAGTCACCCCATGCTTCCGGAACCGGTATGGGAAATTCCAGTAACTGCTGGGCCATGCCTTTGGCCAGGGGGTCCAGCCTCAAGGATGCCATCTGGCCGCCTCCCAGGGATTCATGGAGAAGGAAGTTCAAACCCGATATCCCCGGCAGATCAAAGCGCTCGACTTTTGGATCGTTCGCTCCGGCAAAAACGTGGGCCATGAATTTATAAACAGCCTCTGCGGTGAGTGCCTGGCGGATATAGGGCAAATATTCAGGCTTGCGCGCCATAATCCCGATGTTACAGGAATTGCCCTTATCCCCGCTCCTTCCCCAGGCCAGCTTGACCAGGGGTATACTGCAGGTTGTCTGTTCCAGGGGCAGGGTATCCGGTATCCCGGGACGGATGATCGACCCTTTGTCAAAGACGGCGACGGGTGTCTGGATAAAGGTCTGCTGTCGGTCCTCCAGGGAAACCGTAATGGGAATCTCGGCCTTGGGAATCAGAAAGGAGAAGATGCGGATGACCGGGGAGACCGCCGGTTTACCTGCAAACCAGCCTGTGGTGCCGGGAGCCATGGAGGTGGTCGGGGCAAACACTTCGTCGGCGAACAAAGCCAGCGGTTCAGGGTGGTCGTGTTCCAGTGAGATTTTGCAGGCGGTTTCCCGGGTATGCCGGGTGCGGGCATGGAGTCCGTAGGCGGATTCCGCCCCCAGGCATTCGACCAGGGTGGCCCGATAGCGGCCCATCTGTTTTTCCTGAAAAATTCTTTCTGTTCGCTCAATCAGGGCGGCCGCCTGTCTTTCTGCTTTTCGGACAGCATCCATCCCGATCACCGGCAGCACGGCGATACAGCGATAACCGTCTTGATAGGTGCCACACACCTTGTAGCTTTCGGTCGGGGGATGGCCCAGAGCGCCGCTCACTTCCACCTGGTTTTCCTGCAGCTGTTTGACACGGACCTGGGAAAAATCGCAGACCACGTCGGGGAGCAGATAGGCCTGGGGGTCGCCAATCTCGTAAAGCATCTGTTCGGCCACAATGGCTTCCGTGACCAGACCGCCGGTATTTTCCGGTTTGGTCACCACAAACCGGCCATCACCGAAACATTCAATCACGGGATAACCGATATTCGACCAATCCGGAACCGTCTCCCAATCCGTATGGAGTCCTCCTGTCGCCTGGGCGCCACACTCGATGATATGACCGGCCAGGCTGCCAGCCGCCAGCAGGTCGTAATCCGATTCCTGCCAGCCAAACTCGAACAGGAGCGGACCGAGTGTCAGGGCGCTGTCGACCACCCGGCCGGTAATGACGAGATCCGCCCCCATTGCCAGTGCTTCAGCAATGGGTTTTGCGCCCAGGTAGGCGTTCATGCTCATCATCTCTCCTGGCCAGGGCTCGCCGTTGAACATTTCTGTGATATTCCGCTGACTCAGTTCCGGGTAACGGGGCAAGAGATCATCACCCTCCACCACGGCTACCTTGAGCTGGAGATCGTGCTTGCGGCACAACGCCAGAATGGCATCCCGACAACTGTGGGGGTTGATCCCGCCAGCATTGGTGACGATCCGGATGCCCTGTGTGGCGATTTCCCGGATACTCTCCGTCAGCACAACATCTACGAAGAAACCAGCATATCCCATGGTGGGTCGCTTGGCTTTGGCCCGGCCCAGAAACGACATCGTCACTTCTGCGAGGTAGTCCAGGATAATATAGTCCACCTCTCCACCCCGGATCAGCTGGGGGACCGCAATGGAAGAGTCCCCCAGAAAAGCGGCCGCGCCGCCGATACGAATTGTTCTGTTGTTGTCCACGATCGGGTTCTCCCTGGTTCGCTGTTGGTGGTGAATGTCCGGTTCTTTGTTTTTCAAACGGCGATGACACAGAAATGGTATTGAAAGCGAGCCTGTCGATCAAGTTAAAAAAAGAAACGATGCCCCATTCTGGATTATTGTGGTTGATTTTCCCGGTCTTCAGAGTTGCTTTTCTAGTCACTATTGAGGTTCTGCTATAGTACTAAGATCTGTATGTCATTGAACTCATTCTCGACGTTCTTCGCTGCGAGTCTGGCGAATTCAATCACACACAGGTCTCAGCTTCTGCTCAGAAAAAATGGAGAATAGTAAAAATCCATGAGCGATATCGATCTGCTGATGCTGGGTGTCAATGGCGATATCAGAAATGACCGTCTGTATCACCAACTGGGGACCCGCACGTTCAAGGGCAGGAACCGGGTCGGATATAAACACCTGTGTGGTGAATACAGCACATCGACTTGATTTGCCATGTGGCTGGGGACGAACATCATTCAGCAGGGTCGTGTTCCGGACTATCTGAAACTCAACCCGTTTGAAGCCGGATGCGTTGATTCAGTGCTGGTCTATAACCATTTTCAAAACAGAAACCATTCTCTCTTGTTACTGGAAAAGAATGAACACCGTCCGCCGACACCTGTCTGACGGTCTTGATCCGCTGCTTTCAAATTCCCCACCCATGCCGCAGACGATAGGCTGCCTCCCTGAAAAGCGCGCCGGGCACCCGCGTCAGCAAAAAGGATTGGGGATTAAAGACGCCGACCCGGTTAATATGGATGCTATTTCAGATTGCGCACGGTTACCAGTGGAACCGGACACCTGCGAAACATTTTGGAGGCTGTTGAACCAACCAGAAAATCACCCAGATCGGACCGGCCCTTTGCTCCCATCACCACCATTTCCGCCTTCCCGTCGGTAACCGCTTTCAACAGTTCCTGAAAAGGGTCCCCGATGCGAACGGTAAATGTGTAGCGGATGCCTGACAGGTCCACGGTTTTTTCCAGCCGGGCCATTTCTTTGGCTCTTTCCTCCTTCATGCCTTCAATCCAGCCCTCCAGGGACATGTTTTTACGATATATGTTAAGCCTGTTGATGGAGTAGTCCATGGTGTTGACATCACGCTGGTTGATGACGTTTACAATATTCATTTCCGCCCCCAGTTCCCTGGCCAGTATTGCCGCATGTTCAACCGTCGCCTGGGAATATTCCGAAAAATCGATGGCTACCAGGATACGCTGAAACTGTTTCATGTTATCCCCCCTAATCGAGTTATCTGACGTTTTTTCGGGTTTGGCCAGCTGCCCTTGCTGCAATCAGCTGTGAACCATATGGTTGCTGAACAAATTGACTGCATTGCATATGCCATGAAACCTGCTTCTGGTTCGACTCTATTATAGCAGGTGACAAAAGATTATTCAATATTTTCAGCATGGATACGCCGTCCCGCAGACCACGATCCCCGCCTCGTTCCCGCTTTTGGCGGCTCCTGAAAACAGGTTCCCGGCTGTCCACCTTTTTGACCTTGCTCCCTGATATGCGCTCCCTGGCATTTATAACCATCATTGAGGCGTGAATGAATCCAGCGGAGGCAGCGGTGGAAAGCCTTGCACGGTCAGTCACGGTATTTCCATGAAAGGCGGTTTGCTTTCATCTTTTCTCCCCGTCTATGGGGTAACGGGCCGTCAAATCGTTTAACAGGGGAGGAAAAATCAGCTGCTGATCAGGGGACCGGTTGAAGACATCACCCGGCTTTTCCTGTTAAACAATCTGACACATTGTAAACATTTCTCACATATAGAGAGGGGGCCTTTGCCATTTCTTTCAGAAAAACCAGTGGCGGATTTGGCGTTTTATTGATAAACCAGATGGAATGGAAACCAAAGTGACCCTATTCAGCGCTTTTAACAAGCCATTGGTGCTGCCGTATGTGTTTGAACGGATTGGGAGTGGTTAAGCATCGCCAGGATGGCGATGTCAACGACCGCCCTCGGAAGATGGCGATGGATAGCCATCGAGAATGAGTTTAAACACAACCGGTAGTATCATTGGCGGGAATGACTGAATAATTACACCAAAGCCAATTCGGAAAATAGATCATTCCGGATATTTGTCAGGCTTGACTGCTATCCATCCACAAGGGACGTCATGCAGGAAGAGAACAGGGAGTCAGCTGCAATAGCAATTGGAGAGGCGCAACTGGTGTTGGCCGAGAAACGTACATCGCTGGCGGTGCTGCGGACAGGAATCGCTGTTTTGGCCTTGCCGCTGTCAGTGATCAGCTTTCTGATCGTTACTTCCAAATATTACGATATCATTCGGGTGCTTCATCTTCTGATACCCCTGGGCATACTCAATGGCGGGTTGATGATTTTGGGCATTTACCTGATCACGCGGTCTGTTTTCCGCATGCGGCATTATGATCGTATGATCAGTGAAATCAAGCTGAAGAACAGTGTGATTGGAAAATTCATCGCTTGACAGGATGAAGAATCACGATTGTTATACAGCCAGGCGTATTCATGGCCGGATCATCTGCCTGGGGGGACTTCACAGTGGAAGGAGGAAGCAGGACGATACCCGGTAACGGGCTGCAAACATTCCAAAATGGTATAGGTGTTTGACGGAACATGAAACCATTCGGGAAGTCCGCATCGATCCGATTGTACCAACCCAGTGGATTCTGATTTCAACAGCGCGTGCAAGCCGCCCGAGCCATCTTGAAACAGAAATTACAAAAGATGCCCGCCAATATGTGGCAACCTGTCCCTTCAGCCGGTGCAATGAACACCTCTCGCCACCGACCACATTCCAGACGCCTCTCACTGCAAAATAGGATATCCGGGTAATCGGAAACCGTTAGAAATTATTTTTTCCCAACAATTACATTCCCCTCACCTTTCTTCACCGGTACCTGTTTGTTGTCCGTATAAGCAGCAACTTCCTTCTCCACGTAAATGGCCAGTTCATCTGTTGAGATTGAACCATCACCGTCTACATCGAACACATCGCCTTTCAGGCCTTTCAATAAAAAATAGGTAAACACACCATGTTGTAATTCATCTGTTTCTTGACTTAACTGATTTGCCCGACTGGCAGCCATGATTATTCGACCTTTTCGAGAAGGTATCAGTCGAGTCATAAAATCGTCGTCCAATCCACTGCGTGTTGAATGGTTCATCAAAATCGTTCGCCCGCCGGAAGCGCCACTGAAACATGTGTCCACGAAGAACACAACACGCTCAGCCTCAATTTTTTGAAAAACACGTCGAATTTCTTCCATCGGTAAAGCAGTGGCTTCATAGGAAGTCGGGTCAGAATCCACCACAGCCAGGTATTTGGAGAACCCGTCCCCATCAAGACTTGAACTATCAGGAATGCTTAGACCATGACCGGCCCAGTAGATGATAACTTTATCCGAGCGTTTTTCTCGTTTAACCAGATTTGTTAATAGGGCCCTCCTGATTTTTTCTAAAGTGGCGCTTTTATTGGTTAACGTTTCTATGTTTTGTACTGGAACACGCAAATTGTTTTTCAAATATTTCTCAAATGCGATTGCATCATTTTCTGCAAATTTTAAATCCCTGATACGATCACTTTGAAAGTCATCAATGCCAATTACTACAGCGTGAATCACCCCAATTTCCTGTTTATTTGTTATAAAGAGACTTTCTTCAGCCTCTACGCCATTTGTATTTACAGCAACAACTCGGATTATATTTTGGCCTAATTTTAATTCAATCTTATGTTCTATTCGGATCTTGCGTTTGTCCGGCTGATTTGACTTTGCAACTTCAATACTGCGCCGAATCTCCTTTTCATTTGCGATGACCCTGACATTGCGGATACCTTCACTATCAATGGCCCATCCTGTAAGGAAGATGCTAGTTTCCGTGGTTTCTTTATTTTGCGGATCTAAGATTACAGTGGGTTTTCCTTTTGATGATAGCTGACCTGATTCACCTGCAGGTGTGTTATTGCTTTTAACAAACTTGAGTTGGCCCTGCAGGCTCGACAATTCCGCTGCTATTTTTTTTTCAATAGCGCCGATAAACTCATTCCGGCTTACTATATTTTCTGTGAAAACACGATCGATGCGAATATTCCAGATTGTTTCTTTTGAAGATGGGTAAAGTGCCTTTAGCTCAATATTTCTGCTTTTAAAATAACCGGGTTTCCTTGGGTTAGAGGTGAGACTCTGATAGCAGGATAGTTTTGTGAACACGATGATGTCGTTTCTCTCCCATTGTTTTCTGTCAGTGGCCGCATTAAAAAAAGATGAACTTAACTGTATGATATCACCTTCTAAAAAACCTGTACGATCAAAATCTCTAATGATTGCTTTTGTTACTTCCTCTCCAGCAATGCGATATTCTGCCGAAGTTAGCATATTCTTTATGCTGATGAATAGGTTCTTACGCAGGTCTTCTGGGGCCTGAATTAAAATCCATGCTTTACCCTGTGAAATATTATTGAATTTAGGGTTATATTCTCTGGAGACACCTTCGAATACAATATTCGGTTTAGTAAATCCATTTTTTTCTTTCCGAATAACTTCCTTATCATAGTGAATACAACTAACAACGCCTAAAGTCAGGACCATGGAAAGAAAAACAAGAAAAACGTTTCTGCTTATGGGCATGATTTTTTCAACAAATTCAAACGCGATTTTAGGCTTTTCATCTTGTGCTCAATTAATGAAGGAAGCCATTGTCTGTTTGAATCATTTTGAATTTGATTGAGTATTCTAAAAGAGTCGCAATAATATATCGGGTTCTTTTCTATCTGCGCTATTTCTGTTCTTAAAATCTCAGACTTTACATATCTGATTAACAGGTATATTTCTCGAAATCCCTCTTCAATTAAGACGCTTTTTTCCCTGTAGTTCTTTCGGTAGATCGGATTTTCATCATCGGCTTCTGGGAGCAGAGAGTAGTAATATAATGATTGAACCAAAATGAAGATATACTGATCCCATTTTTTGAATGCAGTTGGATCATGAAAAAAGGAATCGATCTCTCGATAGGGAATATTTTGAAGTTGATATAGACTTGAATTGCCTGCCATAACGATCATTAACGGTAAATAACTGTGATTTTTCCAACCATAGACCCCGATCTGCGCCTGATTTATAAAGTAGTTACAGGTTTGCATGACAGTATTAAGCTTATCGATAGAAATAATAATATCGGTTTCACTATTTCTTCTGGTAAAAAGGATTGCACTTTTAAACAATGTGTCAGCTTCATTAAAGCTTTTCATAGGATCATCAACTTTGCGAATTGAACGATCTTTAAATTTAGGTACGGTCCGATCTTCCGGTTTATGGGCGTCAATTTCAATAATTGTTGGACTGCAACCATAACTGGAAACTAAAACCAATAGAAAAATAATAAATGACCTGATTGCCATAGTGGTTAACTTGTCCTGGTATTTGGGATTAACTTCTTGAAGGTATCCAATATCTCAAAAGCCCTGAACTGCTCACACCATTCTCTGTGATTGTTTCTAAGTCGATTGAAGATTTGCTGATGTTTTGGCATATTATCGAAAAAATATAATCTGCTCGATTGCAGAAAATCAAAAAACGGTCTGGTATGCACAGATCCTTGATTTAAAAGTCTATTCCACAGAATAATATCGGAGTTATCATGCGATTTTACCAACTCATTCATAATATCAATCGTTTCTTGTACAAAAGAGTTGCTTATGTATACTGAATTGAGATCGGGCTTATCCCCGGATGAAATTCGAAGCAGAGAGCTAATTAGAATCAGGTTAATCACATCTGCAGATGCTTTTTCAGAAGGCCAGACTTTCAAATAGAACTGACCGAGGATCAAACTTCCTTGATAATCGCCAAGTCTGATTCTTTGAGTAATATCTTTATAGCACTCCTCCGGTTTTTGGTATCTGACCAAAAAGCTCCTAAGTTGGGTTCCAGTTTTCAAATCCTTTACTCGAATTTGATAAGCTGAATTGCAGCAGTTATAGGTTGAACGACAGCAGCCTGCCATGATGATGATTAAAAAAATAAAATACAAGGCGATACGATCGGTTTTCCTTTTTTCCATATGAGTTATTCTCTGATAGAAGCTGGCATCATTTTGCTGACAATTTCTTTTAGATCAACGATGCCGATAGCGTATGTCGCCCCATCCCATGATCCGGTATTATTCCTGATGACTTTTGATATCATTCCTACCAAACGGCCGTCACTTAGAAAAACCCCGCCACCACTGCTCCCCGTGTTTGCAAAAGCGTCAGTTTGAATAAATGGTCCGATAACTGTCTGATGACTGTCGAGCAGATACCGATCCACTGCACCGATAACTCCGGCTGTTATCGTAGGGGTATGGTCTATTTGAAAATCGTTTTTTGGATATCCGATACAAAAAACTTTTTCACCGAGTAAAAAAGTTCTGTTGCTTTTCTTGATTTCCGATAAATTGCGCAGGTTTGGGTGTGACGCCAGGTCATGTATTTTAACAAGTGCCAGATCTTTTTTTTCATTATAACCAACCAATGTCGCATTCAGGGATATGCCATCGACAACAACCTCAAATGCATATTCAAGTGGAGCGTTCTTAAAAAGATGAAAGCTTGTAATCGCGAATCCATCATTATCCCATAAAATTCCTGACCCAACACTGACTTTTTTTTTCAGTTTACCGGGTGCTAAGTCGATCTTGATTTGAATGATATGCTTTCTGATCTGGTAAAGGATATTCGAACCTTTTTCATTTCTGGCAACAGAGACTGGTTTCTCTGATTGAATTGCTGCATTTGCACCTGACGTTTTTTGTGGCAGATACTCTTTTGGGATACAACTGTTGCATGATAGCAAGACAACCAAAGAGGCTGCAAATGCTTTCAATGGTGAACTGATCATCAAATTTTTAATCCAAACGTTGTTTTGCATACCCGTCCACATTTACTTTGAGAATTGAAAGCTCATTTTGTAGTGTCTCGGCTTGATTCTCTAGTTCATTTAGTTCTGTATTCATGTTTAAAACCTGGCTATCTAGTAATTTTTCCTGCCTCTGCAAGGCCGCCATTTCATTTTCACCATTACGCATAATTTCAGATAGTTGATCAATATTTTTACTTCTTTTGGTTAATTCAATCTTTGTTTTTTCCTCCGTTTGAATCTGTTTTTCCAGGCTCTGAATCCTTTGGTTGACCGCTTCAATTTCTTTTTTATCACAGGAACAGGATGAAAAAAATAAGCTCAGAATTATAAATATGATCATTCTCTTAATTAGCATGATGGCACTCCTAATTGAAAGATTCGATTATTGATTTAAACTCTTCAGGATTCCAGCGGGAATGATATTCTTTAATTTTTTCAAATTGTGTAATACTCGTTCTGATATATTGGCTTTCTCGATTTTCCATTGCTGAATAAGCTTTTGTCTTATCGGATTCTTCAACCCAATTTACATTTTTCAGTTTTTGATGATACCCACTGACGTATAGTTGAACTTCGTCTATTTCTTGCTGGCATCGAACAATGATTTCCTGATTGATTTTGACCAGTTCCTCAAGATCTAAATTACAATCTAATTCGTCCCCGCAGAAAGGGAGTTCCTCTTTTTTTCTTTTAAATTTTGCATGACTTTTCATTAGAATATTTTCGATTTTCGGCAAATGGTCCTTGATCTTGGTAAATTCATCAAGGATTTGGCTGACATCCGTAATAACCTGCTTCCGATCATTATTCCGGGCTATTTCAAACTTGATCTTATCTATGTTGTTTTTCCTTGCCGTTTTTTGCTGTTCTATTTGGTCAACCATTGTTTTAAGTTTGGCTATATTTCTAAGAATCTGTTGCTTGCCATCATCAATTTTCGTATCGATCTCTTTTTTTAACTCCGTTATAGAAAATGCATAACCCCCAAATTGTCCTCTTAATTTGCTGAGGCGTTGGTTGTTACTGGTTTTCAATTTGCTGTTTTCAGAAATCAAATCAGAATGTTTTGAATGCAACCAGTTTTCCTGCCCTTCTTTTTTTTTCAACTCTGAACAACCCAGCAATATTGTTAAACATGAAATGAAAAACAAATTTTGCAATAGATTATTTTTCATTGATTGCAAGCTCCTAGAAACGAAGTTGATTTAATCTCAATTATCAAAGAAATGCAGTTCAAAAAGCGGATATTTTTTCAAGTAACAGACAACCCCCATTCGAGTTCCGATAGTCCAGACATAAACTAAAATGAGTATTTTTTCGTTAGTGTCCTGGAATACTTAGCATCCGGATGGGCCTTTGTCCAGTTCACATTTGGGTCACTATTCACGGATAGTAAATTTATTTAACACAGAAAACCGTGTCCTTTGGGTACGGTCAATTTCTATTGGCATAGATGTGAGATATTGTTACCCAGGGAGCGCAGCTATGAAAATATTTCAGAGGAAAAATCGCATCGCTATTGTTTCAGAAAAGTGAGGAACTTGATTATTGCGCTTCCGAAAGTACTGCTGCGCTTATATTAAAACTGGTTTTTGAATCCCGTCGCGCAGAGAACTAAGGAAAACGATATTTCATCCCAATAGCATCTAACATTGATTGCTTTATCCAAAAGGTCTTCCAAAGTATACAAAAATCCAAAGGGCAAAAAGATAAACGCTTATTAGTGACTGAATACCAGACATGACTCTCACTAATCCGGTTCCTTTGAATGAATAGTCCTTATATTGAATTCGGTATAACCAGGCACTGATATTGATGTCTTCCCATCCAATGTAAAAGGCCGCGTAGATACTGAATTTAACTGCGATAAAGAATTGTTTGAAAATTATAGTAATTCCGCTCCTATTTTGATACAGGTGATTGACCGGTATTGATTTGTATGAATTTTCGTTGTCAGAAGCAGGAACAATCCAGATGGTGGAGGTCTTAGATCTATTAAAAAGACATACCCAGTAAAATATAGAAAATATTGGAATTAACGCTAAAAGTATATTAATCGGACGCCAGGGGGCCATACCATATTTACAGGGTTTGTCAAAAAAAACAGTATTAAAGATATAGTCCGGGCTGAAGAACTCTTTTTTTTCTATGGTCCCCTTTCTGATAGCATACGTAATTTCTCTTTCCTGGTCGCGTAACCCGGCATTCTTAAAAGCAATTTTTAGTTCAACCAATGAATGTGGTGAGTCCTTAAATACTAATGTTGATAAGCCTTTTGCCAGCCCTATGGATCTTATGTCAGGCATAGACCCTGGTTCAAGTTCAAAATTGGCACCCTGAAGATTTGCCGATCTTAAATCTGCTTTTTTCAGATTGGCATCAAGGAGATTGGCTTCTGTCAAATTAGCGCCATGCATTTTTGATCCAGCCAATCTGGCTCCTGTTAAATCGGCCTTTGACAAGTTAGCATGATTTAATTCTGCGTCCTTCAGGTTGGCATGATGCAGAATGGATTGCTTCAAACTGGCTGCGTTCAGGTTTGCCTTTTCAAAATCCGTATTCAGTAAATAGGCTAAATAGAAATCTGAATTGTTTAATTTTGCGTGCTTGAAGTTTGTGCCAGTCAGGACAAGATTACTGAAATCAAGTCGTAGTAATTCCATGCCACTAAAATCAGATCCACATAAACGGTGTATGATAGAAACATCCCTGTTTTTGATTTTTCTGATATCTTCCTGGTTTGGTTTACTTCCTGCGTTGAATAATGGATTCTGGCATGAAAACTCGATCTTACCGAAAACTGTATGGGGACCGAAAAGATAAAACAAAAAAATAGGGGCACAAACCATAATCTTCACTTTTTTGATTATAGCATGTGGTTTTGTTATTTCATTCTGAGCAACCATAGATACAATTAGGGCAGGGTTGTGATGAAGACCCTGGCTTCTGATTTTTTTGCGTATTCACCCTGGGCTCCGACGATCATCCCACGGAGACCGTTGACAATATCCGACGTTGGCTGGTCGTTTGCAAACCCCCTGTAACCACCACCAATATTTATCTCAGTTGTTTCAGGAAACGGTTCTGTAGAGGCAAAGGCGATAATGACTTCGGAGCCGAACGGGGAGGAGATGGTGTATTTGTTGTTTTTGTGAAGTTCATGAACAACGGCGGCGGATAGTTTTGTTTTTGAATCCCGTTCCGTCGGGAACATCAGAATTCGATTTCCATTGACATCAATGTAAAGAACCTTCAGGTAGCAGTCGACTTCGGAGCGAAACAGCAGTTTGACCTCCTGGCCCGATCGATAAATCCCGCCGTTACCCTTGTCCACCCAGAGGTTGAGCTTAAAATCGCTGACAGGCTTTGAAGAGGCATCGACTTTTCTTATCGTTTTTTGTATCAAGTCCTTGTTTTGTGGCTCCAACGGTTCCTGAATAGATGACCGCTGAAGGAGAACACTGGCATCGGAAATCATGCTGCCATCACTCTTTTCGAGTTTAATAGAGACGATCACTGACTGTTGGTCCTGACTCTGCTTGTAGGTCCCTGAAAGCAGAACGTCATGACTTGCCGATGGGCTTGATTCTTTCTCAAGGGCGGTAGTATCGTCAATCCTCAAAAACCCCGATCCCCCCCTGGTTCTGACCAGGCTTCTGGTCGTCCCCTGGCGCTCTACTGCAATGAAATCATGTTGGTATTTTGGCTGTTTCAGTTCCGCCTGCAGCAGGTCCAAAAACCGGTCAGCAAATTCGCTGGAGATTTGTGATCCTTTCAGGTTTAAGGTATCAATCACCACATGCAGGCGGTTTTCGCTTAAATTGTCAGACAACTTTTGCGCCACTGCCCTGACGGCTGAATGGGTATCCTTAAACACGGGTTCGGCCTTAGTCAGATTTGGGGCAAAAACAACAAGGATGATACTTAAAAAGCATGCCATTCTAGCCGTCCGGATCATTTATTCTCCTTTGTTAAATCGGGTGATGGCCTCATTCGAAAATAGTCAAGGCTGTTTTATATTCCGATTTCCTGGCCAGTCTGTCTTTATTTTGAGTATTTGAACGAAGCTGTTTATAAATAATGGGAAAGCTTCCCGGATCGATGGTCTGGTTGATCTGGTGGTGAATCGGAAACGGCTGGGTTGAAGCGATGGCCAAAAGCGTCTGCACGCCGGGCTTTACCGCTTTGATTTTGAATGATCGCGGTCGGTTTTTTATCAAGCGACTATCCTGGGTGTCTTCCAGTACCACGATATCCCCTTGATCATCAATGTTAAAAATCTTGACATAACACCTTTCAGAGCACATTATCGCTATCTCAACAATATCGCCGATTTTATAGGTATTTCCGCCACGGTCTGTCCATAACTTAAAATGAAAATCAGATGGTTGCAGTGGGAGGATTTCTGACAGCAAGGGTTCATTTTCAGGACAAACAGGAGTGATGCTGGCCCTGTCAATATCATTCTGGTTGAATGCAGTTGAAGAAGAGGCCACCTGAGTTGCCGGCCCGGTAATCATTGCTGTTAAAACCAGTTCCTGGTCTTGCTGCCTGAGCCTCCCGAATAGTACCGTATGTTGTAATATTTTGGCCTGGTCCATAGCGATATTCGGGTCAAGCTCTGCCGGGAATTGTCTGGGGATTTTTACGTCACCCGTTACTTTAAAATCCTGGTGGTTGGTAGCCTTCTGATTGATGAGTGATTTTAGTCTTTCCAGAAACGGACTGGAACAACCGGGCTGTCCTTCAAATTGAAAGCTGCCAATGGAGACAACCACGGGAACCGGTTCCGAATTCAGAAATTTTATCTGTGCCGCAAGTCCCTCGACCAATTCTGCCGCTTTCTCTTCCAGGGTTTTGTACCTGACGTCTATCTGAAAACGAATGTTGCTCTTTTTTCCAAATTCACCAAGGGACACAGGCGAAAGTTCTTTTTCAATACCCTCAACATCAAACGCTGCAAAAACCTGCAATAATCCGCCGGTATCAGCTGCAGTCATCTGCAATTCGGCGGTCCCTGAGCTATCGGTCCGAGTCTTGAAGAGATTGGATTTGCTACTGAAACCGATGGGTATATCGCCTAATTTGAGACCTGGTTTTGATTTTTGCTGTCGGTAGTGGACACCAACAGTTAACGGTTCAGGTTTTCGGCCCGGTTCTATGACCTGGTTTATATTGTTCAGCGGCGTTAATTCCAAATTCCCGATAATCCTTTTTTCTTCCTGGGCCACAGTTGCCAGACTGATGGTGCCGGGTATCTGTTTTTCCTGTGTTTCATGAATTAAATCGCCTGCCTTTTTTAATGAATGCAGGGCGGCCATGATATGGCCATCAGATTCCAAATACGCAGCGCTGGCCAACAACGACTGAATTTCCTTGTTGAGCAGAATAAATTCATATTTTTCAATAAGGGTCAACACGGTTGCGTAAAGATATCCGATTTCCTCCGGATCAATATTGCTTTCGCGAATAGTCTTTTCGGTGTTTCTGGCTGTCGATAACGCCGTTTGAATCTGGCCGTCTGCTTCGGATGTTTTGGCGTCATCTATCAATCGCTTTATTTTGGATGACAATTCTGAGATGTACTGCTTTTTCCACTCTTTGATTCTTTTGCACTCGTCATCCGGTGCGCTGATCAGCAGGGCTGAAAAAAAACTGTTTTTTAACCAGACATCTCCCTGCCGGACCTCATATTTTTCTGTGTATCGTTCCTTAATTTTGAGACCGCTGACGAAAGCATTGGCCCGCTGCTGTTCTCGTGACTCACCGCTTACTTCCTGCTCGATGGCGGTCCCTGTTTTTTGGCTTTTGGCGGTCAAAACATATAAATCGAAAAGTTTTACTTTGACCCCGCAGCTCTTGATAAACTGGCTGGTCGCATTCCGCACGGCATCGTCGGTTGCTCCCTGCTCCGTGGCTGATTTCAAAGATATACCGACCAAAAAAGTAAATCCGTTTTCGTCGGAAGGGGAGATTCTCAGCCACTCAGGTCGATCACTTTGGCTCGATGATATCAATACTTGTCTGACTTCCGCATGATAGTCCGTTTTTTGGGGCGGTTCTGCGCTGGAGCAGGCGGTTGCGATAACAAAAAGCAGAAAAAGGAATGGATATCTCATGATGGTTTTTTTCTGAATTTAGACCTTTGTCGAGAATAGCAGTCTTGTTGTTTTATAACAAAAACCAGGCAGGCTGAATAAAGATGGCCTGCCTGGTTTTTGTTTTTAGTCTATGACACCCTGCTTTTGCAGATCTTCCCACATTTTTGCTGCTTTTTCAGCCTGTCCCTGGGTTTCTTTGTCCCTTGCTTCCGCGGCCGCTTTTTTGGCCTTTTCTGCTTGCTGGTTTAACACCTGACCATAGGACTCCTCCAGGGAGGTTTTGGGTATCTTGGCAAGTACGAAATATTTATACCCGTCTCCGGTACCTGTTTTTTCTTTTTCGACATACCATTTGGTTGTTTTCAGCCGCCGGGTGACGTTTTCAGAAAACATGCGCTCAAAATCCCTGGATGCGCCAACCGGATCAATGGCATCGCTGCTTAAACCATATGAGACGCGGGCCTGTTCGTATTTTGACTTGAATTCAGACCCCAGGTACTCAACAACTCGCCTGGTGGCATTGCGGACAGCATCGCTTCTGGCTTCTGTTTCGGCCTTATAGACCTTGGACAACCCGACAAAGAACAGATCACTTCCTTCGACTTCCGGCTCACTCATGCACCACGGGCATAACTGCATTCTTTTAGCAATAACGTCCGTTTCCTGTGGTTTGGCAGTTTGTTGTCCGGCACAGCCGAACAGACCAAAACTCAAAATTGCCAGAATAAATCCGATCGCTAGATTTTTCATTGTTGACTCCATAGAATTGAAAACAAATTGACTGAACAGCTGCGCAGTCTCTGATAAAAAGCTGGATAAGCCTGAGCTCCCAGTCGGTTGAAAAGAACGACCCGAAAAGCGATATTAAGAAGCTTCCCGGTATAAATGAAAAGGCGTTTGATTTTTTTCCAGACCGAATATCGAACCTCTCATTTGTTATTATTATAGACGGACAAAATCTAAATGTTTTTACCGTCTAAATCAAGTCTTATACTGGATCAAAAATTATTATCTGTTTATGATCCCGGAGGAGACCGGAATAATGAAATGGCTTCCCCGTATTTCCGGCGTTTTACAATTGATCTTCCAATGAAATCAATAAGGCGGGTCAGTCCTTAATATTCTTCAGGATGTCAGCACTGACTTCGGATTTTGCGTCCAGAGTCGTAGACTGAAGTGCCTCTTTTTTGTTGGATATCGTCGCGAGATTCTGTTGAGCAAGCAAAAACACCGGGGAACTTTCTGGTATGCTTTTCAGCAAGCGGATGGAATTTTGTTTATTCACCGCCGTGTTTTCCAAATATTCCACAATAGCCCTATTATTCAGGGCATAGGGTTTCCTGTCATCAGTCGTCATCAATTCTTCAATTTCAACTTTTGCCTGTTTATACTCGCCCTGGTGTATCATCCATGAGGTGTGGTTCAACCTGGCAGGCCAGTAACCCTTATCTTTGGTTTTTGCCAGTTTAAAACTGATACCTGCCATTTTTTGCAGATACCGATACTGTTCATCCGCTTGACATACTTGAGCTTCCTTTTCCTCTACCAAAACGGCGATCTTCTCGGGACGAAGTTTTTCTGCCAGTGTTTTCTTCTCAAGATAAGAGGCCAATTGAAGGGTAAATCGCTCCTCCGGGCAACCGGCGACGCGTTTTTTTGCCAGTTGAAAATAGCTTAGACCAAGATTATTGAACACTTCACGACTGGGAAACGATACCGAGAATGTTTTAAATTTTGAAACAGCCGTTTCATAATCACTGTTTTGATAGTCGGAAACAGCAGCGGTAAACAACCCAATTTCCCCTGAGAAAACGGACATCCTGTGCCTGAGTTCCTCAGCTCGCTGGGCGGCCTGGGGATGAATTTCAAGGGCAGTTTTTTTACCAATGCTGCGAATTTTTTTTCTGACTTTTTGAATATATTCCAAAAAGAAACTGGTGTTCGCAGATTGCAGAACCATCTGAGGTTGGTACCCCGCCATGGTCATGGTGAAAAGACCGACCTTGTCCGCTTTCAGTTCTGCTGCCCTGGCCTCCGCGACCTGGTGCTCGTTCGTCAATGTCTGGAATAGAAGTGCAATTCCCAACCGTTGGTGATCCTGGTGGTGCAGATGTGCCATCTCATGGGCCAGGATAAACGCCAGCCGGGAACGGCCCTGCGCATCATCGACCCCGCTGCTGTTAAAAACCAGATCCAGGACGCTTTCTATTAAAATAATGGATCCGTCAGACAGGGTAAGCGCCCATGAATCCAGCCATTTATCAGCCGAACTGGGAATTACGATCAGTCTAGGGAGGGGGAAGTCAGTCGGCTGCATGGCATCCCAAAGTTTATCCAGAACTTCTGTTGCTTTTGTCACCGCCGGATTTGTTTCCGCTTTAATTTCACCGTAGGACTGGATCCACCAATCGCCATCGGCTTTGGAATTGTGAGGTTGACCCGCCATATCCGCAGCCGCGGATAACACAATCAAAATAATAAACAGCAACCGAAGTTTCATCAGATTTTATTTTAATAAACGATTCACCGCATTTTCGAAGTCGAGGGGGATCTTTCAGGTTATACAATCCACTGACATTCTGATGTCAGGGTCGGTCTGTTATTGAACGGGTTGGGAGTGATTAAGCTTCACCCGGAGGGTGAAGCCAACGACCGCCCTCGGAGACAGGCATGGATGCCTGTCGAGAGTGAGTTCAGTGACTGATTGATCATGACAACCAGCGAGTTTCAGGGGTACCTCTGGAATATGGCTGTAAATAGTAAATAAGCAGATTAATATTAATACCCGTGTTCGGTCTTACATCAGTATTTTCAATATCTCGGCAAATGCCAGTTCAACCGCGTCGAATTGAATTTCGTCCCATTGTCCTTCCTGAAGCAGTCGGCGTATATTCAATAATGACCTTTCCACACCGGGAGGAAGATCTTGTCGGCGCGCGTATTGGATATAGAAATCCACCGTTTTTTCCAGTATGAAGTCATGCTGACGAGCGCCTGCGGCTAATTTGCCGGCCTGCACCCAACTGCCGAATAGCATGAATTCATTCACTTTTTTATCTTTCAGCAACTCTTCAAGCTGTGGAACGCTATCCACAATTGAAGCAGGATACACACCCGATTCTATCTGAACATGCCATTTTTCAATTTGACGGACGACCGGCGCCTGGCTATCGATTGACTTCAACAGGGAAACCAATGGCCTCAGTTGTAACATGACTTTTGAATGGTCTCCCGACCGCAGCGATATCTCCAGACCGATCAATAATACACCAACCCGAAAAGCGGCCCGATCAATTGAAACCCCGCTGTAAAAACTGTAAATGAATGCTTTCTGAAGATCAATGGCAAGTGCCTTGTTCAATTCGACAGGTCGGTTGTCATGGAGCAGTGCAGCCATAGTCTGTTTAAATGAACCCGGAGAATAAGGCTTCATTATCCAGACAACCAGGAACACCGCCGCCGCCAGGGCAGGTAAGATAACAGTAATTCTGGCCGATCGCCGTTTGATGACTTTTCCCGCCGCTGAAATGACTGTTTGATCATTCGGGAATTCCGGTCTCACAGGGGCAGCCGGTTGACGGGCGTTGGCGTGAATGTTCCCTGAATCAAGCGTCATTTCCCCTTCTGTGGATAATACATCCTGGATTTCCATTGCTTCCGCAAGCACCTGGCGGCATTTCTGACATCCGGCAAGATGTTTGATGACGGCCGATCTTTCCACCCCAGTCAGTATATCGTCCATCAACCCGGCAAGCATATCTTCCGGCAGGCACTCTCCCCCCGTCTCAGGCGAATCGATTGCCCGTGAAATGTATTGCCCAAGCTTTCGATCTGTTTTATCCATTATCTGAAAATATAAAGTTTTAACCGGGCTATCCAGCAAAAACGAGATGATTCTGATACATGTTTATACGGACATATTTTTTTTTTTACAGGTTGTCAAAATGTTGAATCACTTCCATTCCCTCTTCCTGTTCAATCCCCTGTCTTTGCAGGGCTTCTTTGAACTCCCGCAGTCGGGCTTGCAGCAGCTTTTCGACCCGCTGCCTCTTTTGTCCCAAAAGCCGGGCAATGCCGGTGATTGAATGGTTATCTTCAAAATACCATTTAAAGATCAACTGTTCTTCCGGAGACAATTCTTGGCCCAGTTTTTTGATTATTTTGTCTATTTTTGTTTTTTTTTCGAGCAATTCCTGATGGTAAATATGTTGATCAGCAGTGGCCTCTGTCGGGCCAAGATTTTTCAAGACGTCATCACCCGGGAGTGAAAGGGAAGGTTTGACCTTGGTTTTCAACTGCGTGGCGATCTGCTCCAACGCAAATCGGGTGGGTAGCGCTTCATTTAAATTCAGATGCCGGGTCACGATGGTTTCGTAGGCGTCTTCAAAACTGAGATTTTTTTTGTGCAACAATTCATCCAGCAGGATGCCGATTTTGCCGATTTCCCTTGCTTTGACAGACGGACGCCAACGTCCATGCCGGCTGCGATAATGGTCGTTAAACAGGTTGTTAATCACCAGGATATAATATGACTTGGAAATTTTGGGACCGCGAAAACGGCGAATGATTCGGTAATCATCTGAAACCATTTTTTCATAGACGACCGATCGAAACTCCTCGGCTTCCTCCTGCTGCAAGCCTCTCTTGGACGCAACCATGTCAACGATTTGGCTGATTTGCGGGAGGTCGTCCGCCAGAATCTTTTCCGGGTTGAGGGTATTTGTTTCCAAGACTTTGATACATTGGAGTTTTTTCAGAATTCACCGCACAACAGGATTGCAGATTATCTGCTTTTGCCGGCCATGTCTATCTCATAATTCTGCAGATGTCCGGCGTCATACATGCGTTTTGATACCAACTTCAATTGCGGCTTACTTGCTGATGAGAGAATGCTCCTGAAAATACCTCTTTTTGACACGATGGTCCGGTTGAGATTTGCGAATTAAAATCCACTGTCCGAAGAAGGTATTGATAGCAGTCAGGCAACGGGGACGATCATGATGGAAAGTGCAAAAAAAATCCGAGGCGCTTCGCGCCTTTGTTTCCCCCTCGGCTTTGCACGAGGGGTTTTTGAACAACGGCGGCTGACACCGCCGGCAAAAGGTAAAAAAATAAAAAACCAGAAGCTAAGGGGGTTACCCCGTGAAATCCCCAAAGGATACGGAACTTATGGCACAGAGGTCACCCTGTAAAACCCAGTAGGTCCGCGAAGTTTATTTCACGGGGTCCTCGCGAGGCGAAACCCGAGAGAGTTGGGCCGAAACGACGGGGTAAGCCTGAAACGATCGGAACATCGCAGGGCCCTCGGCTCGGCGTACCAGGAACCACCACGACTGACGCGGCTAGAACCAGTTCCGGTGCCAGGTCCTTTCGGGTTTTCCTGGGGGCTGTTTTCATAATAGGCAGCAGCATAACCATCTTCGGTCCACTCCCAGACGTTACCGGACATATCAAACAGACCCTGGGAATTGGGACTGAAGCTCCCAACCGGGCTTGTTTTTTGTCGATACCGGCCTTTTGGTGAACCGGCAAAGGAATAGTTCCCAGCATAATTTGCTGTGTCGGGGCTGATGGAATTACTGCCTGTTCCAAATCGGACCTTGCGTCCACCCTCCCGGCAGGCGTATTCCCATTCGGCCTCTGTTGGCAGACGGTAGTGGCCGTCGGATTGGCGGTTCAGTTTTTGGATAAAGGTTTGGGTATCGTCCCAACTCACCTGTTCCACCGGATAATTGCCGCCGTTTTTAAAATAGGCGGGGTTGTCGCCCATGATCCGCTGCCATTGATCCTGGGTCACTTCATACTTCCCCAGGAAATAGTCTGACAGACAAACCCTGTGATCCGGTTTTTCATCACTTTCCCCTTCATTAAAGGTATCCCCCATCTGAAAACAGCCGCCCTGGATGAACACAAATTCCATGCCGGTTGAAGTTTCGGTATGGGGCTTACTATTAGTCGCGCTGGAATCTGCAGGATTGCTGCCGGTCACGGTGGCCTGCGCATAGGAGGTCTGGCGCTGTTTTAAACGACGCACCATGACTTTGGCAGTGGGGGTATAATGGCCGTTTGGATAAGCGTTTATGTAATCCTCGTAATCCCGGATATCTGTTGATCCCTGAATTGTTTGCCATAGCACTATATCACCATCTGGAGCCGGCTTGGGGGTCGGTGTTGGTTGAGGGTCAGACAACAACTGAAAAACAAAATCGCCCTTATCCAGTTTCGGATGGCGGATTTTCCCGTATTGGGGGTGTTGAGACTCATTGGTGTAGTTGACAACGGAGGTTTGGAGAAATTCCCCCAATTCGCTGCCGGTGATATAGCCGTCAAGATTGACATCTCCCTCACCATTGAGGGCGGCAACAAATTGCGAACGAAAAACGCTTTTATCCGGCACTTTCTCGTTGGCATTGCCGGCAGTAATAAACTGCCTCACCGGTTTGGAGGTTTTATAGTTAATCACGGCCGGGGCAGCTTTGGAAAGCGCGAAGATGGAGCCAGAGAAACAACTGTCGAATAGAAACATTGCATGCTTGGATTGAATCTTTTTAGCGTAGACTTCAATCTGCTCCATGTCGAGTGCCCGGTCCAGAAAACCGTTCAGGTCCAGGTTGGGATCGGGGGCATCGACGGGTACAATATATCCCATTTCACCGCCCCACTTAAGTTTATGGGTGTATCCATGCCCGGAGTAATAGACCAATATCCGATTTTCATATTGTCGGCCATATTTTGAGATAAAATTTTCAAAAATATTTTTGATTTGCCGGTAATCAGGGTCGGTCGCAACCTCAACTTGAAAGCCGTGTTTCTCCAGCGCCGTCTTGACTTCAGACACGTCGATCAATACGCCCGGCAGTTTCGACCAGCCGTTCCGATATTGACTGGCGCCGATGACCAGGGCATGACTATTCCGGTATAGCTGGGTTTGTCTGCCGTTTTGATCGGGAATGCTCACTTCCACCCCCCGCTGCGCGGACAAACCGTCAAAACCCATCAAGCAGGCAATAAAAAAAACTGCCAGCCAGGGCAGTCCAAATCGATATTTACATTTCATTTCCTTCTCCAAGGTTTAGCATCCCAGGGCTTTCGGGAACACCTACCAGCCCTGGGATGCCATTTTCTTTTTGACGGCCGACGGACCGTGCCGGATCATGCGTTTGGACAGGGTTTGAGCAGCTTCGACATCCGTAAACATTGAAGAACGGTCGGTTACCCTGTGCTCGCGAGGCGAAACCCGAGATTGTTGTTCCGATTCGACGGGGTATTCCTGTTACGATTGGAACATCGCAGGTTCCTCGGCTTGTTGTTCCAGGAACCACCACGATTGACGCGGTTAGAACCAGTTTAACGGCGGCTGACACCGCCGGCAAAAGGTAAAAAAATAAAAAACCAGAAGCTAAGGGGGTTACCCCGTGAAATCACCAAAGGATACGGAACTTATGGCACAGAGGTCACCCCGTAAAACCCAGTAGGTCCGCGAAGTTTATTTCACGGGGTCCTCGCGAGGCGAAACCCGAGAAAGTTGCCCCGATACGACGGGGTAACCCGGCCACGAACGGGACACCGCAGGGCCCCCGGCACGCTGTTCCAGGAACCACCACGATCGACGCGGCTAGAACCAGTGCCAGGTCCTTTGGGGTTTTGCTTTTGGCTGGCATCGTAGAGCCCATACCAATCCGCTGTCCACTCCCAGACATTTCCCAACATGTCATAAAGGCCCCAGGCATTGGGTTTAAAACTGCCCACCGGCGCGGTGGTCAGGTAGCCATCATCGCAGTCATGTATTGCCCAATCGTTCCACTTTCTTTTGGCGGATTGGTCGCTTACAGACGCGAACCGGCAAGCCTGATCTAGATCATTCCCCCAGTATCTGGAAGTTGTGGTACCGGCACGGGCGGCGTATTCCCATTCCGCTTCTGTCGGCAGTCTGAATTTTCCGGATCCGCTCTGTTTTGAATTCAACCATTTCAGGTAGTCCCGGGTGTCTTCCCAACTGACGTTAACCACCGGTTGGTTGTCTTCATTCAAGGTAATTCCTTGATAAGCTGCTGGAACATGGCGGGGTTGGTAGAGCCGGTATTGCCGGTTGGTCACTTCAGTTTTTGCCAGGTAGAAATCATCCACGCACACTTCATGTTGTGTTTCATCGTCGTCCCTGCCTTTTTCATCGGCCGGACTGCCCATCTGAAAACAGCCGCCCTGGATGAACACAAATTCCATGCCGGTCACCGGGTCGGTAAACACAGAGGGGGTTTTGGGGATTTGCTGCAGTACCGGATTCACTGCAAGCTCCCGGCCCGTGTCAATGGTGATGGTTTGCTGCCAGTCCTGATATCCCTCTTTCTTCAGGGAGAGGGTATAGTCTCCTTTGGGTA
>JAHJRI010000143.1 GCA_018830885.1 bacterium
CACAATACCTTCGGGGCTGAGCGGAAATTGAACTGAATAGATACACTTAAAAGGTTCAGCTTCTGCTCAGAAAACGGCGTGATTCGTTACCTTCAAGCTGAACTTGACAGATTGATTCGTGATATATGGTAACGGTTCCCGGTCAGGGTGATTTTATGAAAGCCGGACCAGGGACCATTGGTATATCGACAGCATCCACCGGCATTCAGGGATATGGTCCTGCCCTTGACTGGATCTGTCAGTTGCCAGGTATTGTGAATATGTCCGTGAAAATAGAGATCAATGTTGTTATCCAGCAAAAACTGCTGCAGGCGCTTTATATCCGCTAACTGATGCAGGAGTCCTTCTTTCTGGCCTTGTGGCAGAAAAGCAAGATAATGTCCTACCACCAGTTTGAGCCGGTCACGGTAGTTGTCGGCAATAAAAGCCCCCATGGCTTTCAGGTCACTCTGGATTTTGCCCCTGGCCGAAAGATAAAACCGGGGGCATGCCATATCGATTTCAAATAAAACCGCGGTGCTTCCCAGCTCCAGGTAACGAATGCCTTGATCCGGCGATGACCTCTGATTGTATGGAAAACAATCGGAGAAGGTCTGTGTCATTAAATCCGGATCAATCGCCCGTCTGACGTAACGATCGTGATTTCCGGCCGTCATGATCACCGGTCCCTTTTTGATCAGTGATTCAAACTGCTTTCTGGCTTCTCTGAACTCCTGTTCCAGGGCCAGCGTGGTCAGGTCGCCGGAAAATATCAGGTAGTCCCAGTCCGCCTGTTTCAGGTATTCGATGAGACGGGTCCGGGTTTCTGTCTGACAATGACCGCTGCGATTCATTTTGTTGTTTACCCAGCCGGCAATCCGTTTGGACAGAAGCCCCTCTTTTCGGATCAATTTCCGTAACAGCAGCGTTTCATCGGTAAAATGAAAATCTGAAACATGCAACAGGGTAATGGATTCAGGCATTGAGAGCACAATCGCGACTGTTGAAATAATGACCGAATGATCAATTAAAGACTCTGTCGTTTCCACGGATCAGGGAAAACAGGGTTGTCAATGCAAATTGCTTCCCAATTTTGCCCCGGGTCGATTTTTTTCCGCAGATCGACTCGACAATGATGAATTTTTATCTAAAATCATCATTGTCCGGGTGGGGTTTTGGACTTCAGGATCAGTCAATCGTGGATTTTAGTGGAGTCAAGGGGATAGCGATTTAAAACCCGGGAAAACAGGACGTTTTCCCGGAGCACCAGGGATGGTTTCAGTTCGGTGCTGCGAGCCTCGCACCTCATGTTTTAAATCGGTATCCCCTTGGCGGAACGGCTGACAAATGGTCTTTAACGGATTTATCGTTACCCATGAAATGCGAAATGTGTCCTAATCGCCAACAGATCGAAAATGGTTTTAAATAGTTAACTGAATGTATCACATAAGGGCACCTTGATTAATTCAAATTATCGACCTTACCGCACCAAAGGGTTGATCTTTCAAAAAACGCACGAGTCCACCCAACCCTTTGATGCTGACTGAGTTCCATTTATGCAAGGTGCCCTTAGTTGAATGTATGAAACAGCATGTGTTCTGCACAGGTTGCGATTCCCTCGGATCGGTGCAACTGGTGGATAGCTACTTTGTTTCCCGCCTGCTGGTTTCCGGTTTTCACTGGTCAAAACGAACCTGGTTTTGATAAATTAGTAGAAAAAGAAAGGTATTCATCAATCGAGAACGCTTCTCACCCTTTGCTGGTCCACCGTTGACCATCCCCTGATGGTGAGGGGTCCCGGGCAGGGTGTTGAAGTTGACGATTCTAACCCGGAAAGGGGAAAAATATTCCCGGGGTTATCAGATAAACTCAGAAAAAATAGAAAAATACAGTGACAACGACATTTGAAGAGAATCTGGCAGCACTCGAGCAGATCGTCCAATCTCTGGAAGAGGGGACGGTCACGCTGGATGAATCGCTGAAAGCTTTTGAAAAAGGCATCAAACTGAGTCGATCCTGCCAGAAAGAGTTGAACCGGGCAGAGAAGAAAGTGGAGGTTCTGGTTAAAGAAAACGATGAGATCAAAGGGAAAGAGACATTTGAAACGTAGGTTGATCTGCATCTGCCTTTCTTTGCTGTGGTTTTCAGGTTGCTACCTGATTCAACAGGGAAAGGGACAGCTTGAGTTGCGCTATGGCCAGATTCCCATCACAGAGGCAGAAAAGCAGGAGCCCAACCCGGCTTATCGTGCACTGTTCCGTGAAATACCCCGCATCAAAGCATTTGCTGAAGAGCGACTGCTGCTCAAAAAGAGCGAGAACTATACCGGCTATTATGAAACCGCTCAGGCCGGGGTCACATTTGTTGTGACCGCCAGTCCCCGGAACAATCTGAATCCTCATACCTGGTGGTTTCCCATCATTGGATCGGTGCCCTACAAGGGATATTTCGATGAGAAAGATGCCAGGGAATTGGAACGCGAACTCCAGGATCAGGGGTATGATACCTGGGTTTTTGCCGCCCCGACCTACTCCACCCTGGGCTGGTTTAAAGATCCGGTGGTCACCCCGATGCTGCGCAGGGGGCATTACTATCTGGCCAGCACCATTATTCATGAGATGACACACCAGACCCTGTTTGTTTCGGGTCAAAACGATTTCAATGAACGTCTGGCCGCATTTGTCGGCCAGACCGGAGCCCTGCAGTATTTCAGGGAGATTCAGCAGTTGAATCGGGAGCAGCTGCTGGTACTCGAGGAGAAGATCAAGAAGGTAAAACAGTTTGCTGATACTGTGCATCAGTATCTGCCCCGATTTCAGGAACTGTATGACCGGCAGCAGCCGTTGGTGGCGACCCTGAAGCAACGGGAAATCCTGTTTACGGAACTGAGTGGTGAAATCGGGCGTCTTTACCCCCATCTGCCAAAAAGCCGTCTGGTTTTCAATAATGCCCGACTGCTCCAATATCGGCGTTACACCCCGGATGCACCGGTCATCAGGAGAATGTGGCAGGACAGCGGGCATGACTGGAAACGGTTCTGGGAACTCGTCAGGGCCCACGTCGAGGTCCTTCAATCGGAAAAGAACAACCGAATGCAGACAATCACACAGCTAGTTGAAAATAATTCCGATTGGGAATAGAATTTTTGTATGAAAAAGATTCACCACAGAGACACGGATGGTTACAGTGTACGATTCTCATGATTGGTTGTGCCCCAACCTGGGGCATGTTGGTGAGTGACAAAGTGTTATTGCTTTTGACAGATACGTTGCTTTGGTTTATGTGGAGTATTCTGTCCTTGAAAAATCTGAGCCGGATTGGGTTGACCTGTTCATCTGCAACAGGTTCAATATCCGGAAACGACTTTTCCGGACAACAAAATGCTCAACCTGTTGATAATGTGAAATTGAAATAATGAGGGAATATGATTGGTGGACTGGGTATTGGCGAATTATCGATAATCCTGTGTATTGTTGTGGTCCTGTTTGGTGCGGGACGGCTGGCCGGAATTGGATCCGGACTGGGAAAGGGGATTCGCAATTTCAAAAAAGAGGTGAGTCCTGATGAGAAGAAAAAACTAGAGGAGAAAACTGACGAAAAATCCGAGGAAAACCCCGAGGAAACGGAAAAGTAGTCCGGGCTTAAACCCCCGCTGCCTGCAGCGGGGATCGGTTATTCCGGTTCCGCCAGTCGGATCTTGTATTTCCGCTGGCTGTTATTCCGCACTGTTTCCAATGTCACCAAGTCCCCCGGTTTGTATTCCTCCAGGACGCTGAACAGATCTCCCTGATTTCGAATCGGGTGCTCATCGATTTTGGTGATGATATCCCCCAGGCTGATGTTCCCCCGACTGTCCTGCCTGACCCCCATCAAGCCGGCTTTATCCGCATTCGATCCGGCGGGGACCTGATAGACAATGACCCCCTCAATCCGGTAGCGCCTGGCAATGGAATCGTGCACGGTTGTGATCCCGATAATGGGGCGCATAATCTTGCCATGGGTGATCAGCTGGGGAATGATTTCCTTGACCGTGTTGACCGGAATGGCAAATCCCACACCGGCACTGGCACCGCTGCTGCTGATGATGATGGTATTGACTCCGACCAGTTCGCCTTTTGAGTTGAGCAAGGGCCCGCCGGAGTTGCCAGGGTTGATGGCGGCATCGGTCTGAATCAGGTCCTTGATCCGTCTGCCCCCGGCTTCGATTTCACGTCCCAGTGCGCTGACAACACCGATGGTCAGGGTTGTGTCCAGTCCAAAGGGGTTCCCGATGGCCAGAACCTTACGTCCCACGTCCAGCTTATTGGAATCCCCGGTTGTGATGGGGAAGAGCTTATCGGCCGGGGCCTCGATTTTGATGACCGCCAGATCCTTGTGGGGGGCGGTGCCGACGACTTTGCCATCCCAGTTGCTCTGGTCCCAGAGCGTAATTTTTATCTTGCTGGCATTTTCGATGACGTGGTAGTTGGTGACGATCAGTCCACTTCGATCCCAGACAAAACCGGTTCCAGCGCCGGCCGGAATTTCATAGATATTCAGCGTAAAAAAATCCTTCTGAATCTGCGAATTGGTGACGTTAACCACGGACTTGTTGGTTTGCTGAAAAACAGAGATGTTGTTTTTTTCGTCCGGCGTCAGGTTGTCAAGACCGGTATCGGCGAATGCCACGGCTGTGGGCAGAAACAGCAGAAAGAAAACAGCCAGGATGAAGGAGACTCTTCTGGAGCGGGTCGCGGACGTTTTCATGATTCGTTCTCGTATGAGGCGGATGATTTAACCTGAAAAACGGTGTCGGTTCATGTGAATGATATGTACCCATTATATACCATTTTGTTTGACCCGACAATAGTCATGAAAATCAAGTGTTTTCCCTCACCCGCGCGGTTTTTTGCCGACTAGCGGCTTTTTTTCGACCCCCCATGCTGATGTCGTTTCTGGGCAGAGAGTATCCTCTTCCGAAGTCGGATCGACTTTGGGGTGACCTCCACCATTTCATCATCACTGATATAGTTTATGGCGGTCTCCAGAGTCATGGGCTTGATGGGTGAGAGAACGGCTGCCTCATCCTTGCCCGAAGCGCGGATGTTGGTCTGCTTCTTCTCTTTGGTCGGATTGACCCCGAGGTCGCCGTCTTTGTTATGTTCCCCGATAATCATCCCTTCATAGGTGGGTGTGCCCGGTTCGATAAAAAGCCTGCCCCGGGGTTCAAGATTGTAAAGCGCATAAGCGACGGCATGCCCCTGTCTATCTGAAACCAGGGAACCGGTGGACCGGGTCGGGAATTCCCCCCGAAAGGGTTCATAACCGGCCAGATAGGAGTTCATAATACCGGTACCCTTGGTATCGGTCAGAAACTCGTCACGGTAACCAATCAGTGAGCGTGAGGGAATACTGAATTCGATTCTGACCCTGCCCGTGCCATTGTTGGTCAGGTTGATCATCTTGCCTTTTTTGATCGACAGCTTCTCCGTGACAATCCCGATGAAGGGTTCGTCGCAATCAATGAACAGTCGCTCAATGGGTTCCATTTTCTGTCCGTTTTCATATTTGTAAATGACCTCCGGACGACCGACACAGAGCTCGAATCCCTCCCGTCTCATGGTTTCGATGATGATTGCCATCTGAAATTCACCCCGACCCTTAACAATAAAGGCATCTTTGTCGCTGGCCTCCTCCATGCGGATAGCAACATTTCTCAGGGTTTCCCGGGTCAGGCGTTCCCTGATTTTACTGGACTGAACATTTTTACCCTCCTGACCGGCATAGGGGGATTGATTCATGGCGAACCGCATGGCCACCGTCGGCTCATCAACGGTAATCCGTTTCAGGGCTTTGGGGTAGCTGCTGGTGCAGATGGTGTCGCCGATTTTGACATCATCAATGCCGGACAACACCGCGATCTCTCCGGCATCGGCTGCCGGGGTCTCCAACAGCTGCAGCCCGCTGTAAATCTGGAGTTTCGAAATTTTCAGCGGTCGATGGTGGTTCTCTTCATTGATGCAGACCAGTTTATCCTGGGCCTGGATGCGGCCGTTCACGATTTTCCCGATGGCCAGTCGACCCAGATAGTCCGAATATCCCAGGTCCGAGACAAGCATTTGAAAGGGTTCGTCCTCCCGGTAGCTCGGTCCGGGAATTTCGTCCAGGATTGTTTCGAAAAGAACGTGCAGGTTGTCAGCCGTATCCGTTAGTGCTTTCTTGACAATCCCGTCCCTGCCGATGGCATAGAGCAGGGGAAAATTCAGTTGTTCCTCGGAAGCATCCAGATCGATAAACAGGTCGTAAATCTCGTCGATGACTTCACTGATGCGGGCATCCTTACGATCAATCTTATTGACCACAACGATGATTTTCAGACCCAGCTTCAGCGTTTTTTCCAGGACAAAACGGGTCTGGGGCAGGGGTCCTTCGGAGGCATCCACCAGCAGCAGTGCCCCGTCAGCCATGCTCAGGGCCCGCTCCACCTCTCCCCCGAAGTCAGCATGCCCGGGGGTGTCGATGATGTTGATTTTGACGTTTTTCCAGACAGCAGAGCAGTTTTTGGCAGCAATGGTGATGCCCCGTTCCCTTTCCAGGTCCATGCTGTCCATAATCCGGTCATCGACGGCCTGACCTTCTCTGAATAGTCCACTCTGTCTGAACATGGCGTCGACCAGGGTTGTTTTTCCATGATCAACATGGGCGATAATAGCAATATTTCGTATAGAATCGTTTCGTGTCAGGTTTTTCATTAATATTTTGTTAAGATGTGTGGTACAGGTATGGCGGGTGGATCAATGGCGGAAAGCGTTCTAATGATCTATGATACAATTTTCGAATTCATCGGGATGGATGTTCTCTTCTGAAATGGCTTTGCCCCGTATGGAGATATCCTCCTGGTGGACGGTTTCGGGGTCATTGGAGATGAGCGGGTGCCACCAGAGGAGCTTTTTCCCCTCAGACAGTCTCCGATACGCACAGGTTTCTGGCAGGATCTGCATTCGATGAAAGCCGGTCGGCGTGATTCTCAGGCATTCGGCAACCTCATCCATCCGTTGGCTGTAATTGGTACAACGGCATTTTTCCAAATCCAGCAGGCGGCAGGCGATATATGTGTAATAAACCTCCCGGGTTGATTCGTCCTCGATTTTGTGCAGACAACACTGTCCACAACCATCGCAAAGCGCTTCCCACTCTTCATGGGTGAGTTCAGTCAGCGGTTTGTTTTCCCAGAATGGTTTTTTTCCCAACGTCATTTTGATATGTTACGCAGCTGCTTTTTCAGCTGAAAAATCGTTCAAACAGGTCATGATTCAGTACGCCAATAAATTAAACCCCATTTTCTCAAATCCTGCCTGTATTGAATAGCAAAAAGATACATAAAACAGGAATTCTGCTTTCTAAATCAGCCTTTCATGCTTACAATGAAAAAAAGTAATTGTGACGTTCAATGTCGTTCAGATTATCTAGAAACTGGTCTGATCGTGTGAAACAGCTTCAACCCAGACACTCTGTCCGGATTTTTAAGTGTTATTCTTATATAAACCATCATTCCGGCGGGCGGGGTACAACGAAACATGAGAATGATATCTCGGTGTCGACCCGCGACTGATATGAACCCCTTTCAGTTGGGAGCCTTATTTCAAGATGATCTAAGGCTCATGTCGCTGAAACCCCAACTCGCTTCGCTCAGACAGGCGGGGTTTCTGTCGCTCCATTTCGCCAAGATCATCTAGAAACGCGTCTAATCAACTGAAACGGCTCCACACCAGTCGCTTTTGTGCTGCCTTTCTCATATATACTTATACTCCCATGCCCCGGGTGGGGTGCACCGAAGATTGAGAAACGGCCATGCTCTGTATTGTAAAACGAAGCTGTATATAACCAACCATACAGGAAACCGGTTTGGATCTGTTTGACTACTCCCTGCAATCGCAGATTAAAAATGATGCGCCGTTGGCAGACCGATTGCGCCCCAGGACCCTGGAAGAGTTTGTGGGGCAGTCCCATATTCTTGCAGCGGGTCGGCTGCTGAACAGGGCCATTCAGGCGGACCAGCTCTCCAGTCTCATTTTTTTCGGCCCCCCCGGGACCGGAAAAACAACCCTGGCTCGCATCATTGCCAACACCACCAAAGCCCAGTTTCTATCACTGAATGCGGTTCTGTCCGGGGTAAAGGATATTCGTGACAGTATTGCCCAGGCGGAGAACTATCGCAAAGAGTACCAGCGGCGGACAATTCTGTTCATCGATGAGGTCCATCGTTTCAACAAGGCACAGCAGGATGCGCTGCTGCCCCATGTGGAAAACGGGACGGTCATCTTGATCGGCGCCACAACGGAAAATCCCTATTTTGAAGTCAACAAGGCCCTGGTCAGCCGGTCCCGGATCTTTCAACTGAACCCATTGACGGCTGAAGATCTGGGGCGGATTATTGATTTTGCCCTCAGTAATCGGGAGCGGGGGTACGGGAAATTGAATATCCGGCTGGCTGAAGATGCCA
>JAHJRI010000144.1 GCA_018830885.1 bacterium
GCGTAGCACCGTTTTTCGGCTTGGCCTTGACAAGACCGGCCGACCGACGGATTGGTTTTACTAAGCAAAAGCGATAACCCCAAAGTCAGATTGGTATTTTCATTTTACTTCCCCGTTTTCATAGGATTTTTGACAGAACCACAATTGTTGGTGAACAAACAAATCGCTCGTCGGCGGAACCACCAGACAAGCCAGGATGGGTCTGCCAACAAGAGGGGAACGAAATCTTTCCAGGGTTTCTTAAGATGCTCACCGTCGTTCAGCCGGTGAGCAAACAAGCTCCTCTTCTAAACGGATGACAGAAATCGATTTGACATCCAATCACTTCTTTTTCACCGATTCAGCGAAACTTCCAATGCCACCGCGTAACCGGGGGTCCAGTATGTCCCTGAGCGCATCCCCAAAAACATTTATGCCATAAACCACCAGCGCCAGAGCCACACCGGGGGCAATACCCAGGAGCGGCGCTTTCGTCAGGTACATGCGCCCCTGTGCATTCAACATCCCCCCCCAACTGGGAATGGGAGGTGGAACCCCCAATCCCAGAAAACTCATGACCGCTTCCACCAGGATCACCGCTGCGATCCTGACGGAAAAAAGAATGATAATCGGGGCCATCATATTGGGTAAGACATGGAACAGGATCACGCGGGTGTTGGATGCCCCGATCATTCTGGCTGCCTGGACATAGGTGTTTTCCTTGATGGAAACCGTCGCCCCCCGGATCACGCGGGATCCTCCGATGCCGTACAACAAACCCAGCACGACAATGACCTGCCAGGTTCCGGTTCCTAGCACCGAAATCGCCACGATCAGGACAATCAGTCCCGGAAAGCACATCCAGGTATCGACAAACCGCTGCAGGATCAGGTCAACCATACCACCGAAAAACCCGGTGATCACCCCGATGAACACGGATACGACGATGGAAAGTGTCGTCGCAGACAGACCGATGATGACAGACACCCGGGCCCCGTAGATGACGCGACTCAAAAGATCCCTTCCCAGGTTGTCGGTTCCCAGAAGATTTTCAAAGGAGGGTGGCATCAGGTGTTTGACCGGATCGATGTCGTTATACCCATAAGGTGCCAGAAAGCCGGCAAATATCCCCGTCAACAGAAAAACCAGCGTTATGACCGCACCGAGAAAACCCAACGGTTTCTCCCGCCATAATCTGAGACCAAATGACACCAGAAATCCTTTTTGAGCAGCGATTTGAATCGGCTGCTTCT
Source organism: bacterium (assembly GCA_018830885.1). Classification (GTDB taxonomy): domain Bacteria; phylum SAR324; class SAR324; order XYD2-FULL-50-16; family XYD2-FULL-50-16; genus JAHJRI01. Next base: position 1,233 of record JAHJRI010000144.1, read on the forward strand.
GCACGTCAGCGCCCCGGTTGTCCATGTTGTGTCCTGTTGAATTGTGACCAGACAGGTGAATGTTTCTGTTCAGCTGGAAACAGCTGTCAGATCAGCGTTTGAATTTTACTTTGGGATCCAGTAATCCGTAGCTGACATCAACCAGCAGATTGATGATCAGGATTAACAATCCCATCAACAGCATCAGCCCGATAACAAACGGGTAATCCCGCAGCAGGATCGATTCCAGAATAAGAGATCCAATACCCGGCAGGGAAAAGATCTGTTCCATCACCACCAGTCCCGCAATTAACTCCGGGATCTGCAATCCGATCACGGTCACAACAGGGATCAGGGCATTTTTAAGGGCATGCCGGATAATCACGATTTTTTCATTTGCCCCTTTGGCCCATGCGGTTCGAATGTAATCCTGGCGCAACACTTCCAGCATCATGGCCCGGGTCATCCGCATGATGACCGCCGAAAACACCAGACCCATGATACATCCCGGAATGAGGAACATCTGCAGGTTTTCGAGGGGATCCTCAAAAAAAGAGACCACCTCAATGGGAGGAGACCACCCCCACCAGATGGAGGGCAGGACGATGGCCATGGTCCCGATCCAGAAACCGGGAACAGACAGACCCAGGATGGAAAAGGTCCGCCCAAGATAGTCAAGCCGGGTTTCCTGGCGAATCGCGGACAGAACCCCGATTGGCAGGGCCACAATCAGGGATATGATCAGCGCAATCAGTGCCAGTTCGATGCTGACGGGAAGCATTTTTGAGAGATCATCTGTCAAATCGCGCCCATCCCAGAGGGACTTTCCCAGATTCTGATCCAGCACGATCCCTTTTATCCATTCAAAATACTGGACATGGACCGGCAAATCCAAACCCAGGCTGTGCATCAACCGTTCCCGGGTGATGTCGGCATCAAAAGCATTGCTCTCCGCCAGCATCTGGTCAATGATATCGCCGGGTATCAGCCGAATGACAAAAAACACAACCAGTGTGGCCAGAAACAGGGTCGGAATCAGAGCCAGCAATCGTCTAATGGTATATTCCTTCATGGATACTGCCTGTTGAATGCCTGGTTTGGGGAGAACTCTTATCGATAACTATTCTGTGTGCTGCCTGATACCGTTTCCTGCCGTTTTCTGGTGTAATCCGCCAACGCTTGAATCATCCCCGACCACTTCAATCCACCAGGAGTGGGTGACCAATCCGTAGTCTTTCAGATACCGTGACAGGTATTGGGCAACAGAACTGGCTGCAGTCCTGGACCGCTCGGTTTCCCAAAAAAGCAGGATACATATGTCGGTTTCCAGATGGCCATGCCGGTAAACGTTGATCCGGTTTGGTCTGGAGATTTGATCCTGGTTCACCAGGGCGAAAAATCCATTTAGATCCAATTCTTTCAGGGTGTTGCAGGAAGATCGCAGCACAATCTGTTCAATCCAGTTCATTCTGAACCATCCTGTCTAACTGAACCATCCTGTCTAAAAAATGGATACCTATTCATCACTTTTTCCGAGTAGAAACGTAGACCTGAGTGTGATTGAATAGAAACAAAGATTCCTAATCTGCCGATCTCTACTGCGATAACTGTACCAGGAATTTTTATCAAATATATTCAAATAATTAGTTCCTGTTCTGGTTTTTTCTGCCATATGTGAAAGAATTACCTATGATATTTGGTAATAGGATGGTAATTTACCGTATATTGTAATCCCGATGCTATCGGGTTACCGATCTCATATTTCTATCAGGCGAGAAAGGATATGAAGGTGGACAAAAACGAGTTCTTTAGACAATCCACGATGAAGATATGTGGGAATCTGGACCTGGGCATCGCCCTGCAGGAGTTTCTGCAGTATCTGAATCAATTCATGCCGGCTGATTACATTCTCCTGAATGTGTTTGAAAAGGGACTGAGTGTCTTAAAAACCGTTTATCTGGTTACCCGGGACAATATCCGAACCAATCCTTACTACAGCCGGATATCGACCGAAGCCACCAGGTATATCGAGACCCGGGAAATGCCCCATGCCAGAATCATCCATCAACCCGGAGAGGACCCTGTGACAAAGGATCAGGTCATTGTCGGCTCTGAACCGGACTGGCTGGTGATGCAGCGGCAGGATTATTCGGTGATTGTCATGTATCTCGGTATACAGGGTATCAAAGTCGGCAACGTCTCTATCGGGACCTATAAGAAGGGGCGATACATCGATGAATACCTGGATCTCATCACCATCTTGAATGAACCGTTCACCATCGCCTATTCAAACGCGCTGCGGTATTATGAAGTGGTCAGGCTCAAGAATATGCTCTCGGATGATGTCCAGTATCTGAAAAGAGAATTGAAGGAACGTACGGGGGATGACGTCATCGGGGGGGATTTTGGTTTGAGGGAGGTCATGGACCAGGTAAAGGAGGTCGCCCCCATGGACAGCCCTGTGCTGCTGCTGGGTGATACGGGGGTGGGCAAGGAGGTGATCGCCAATGCGGTGCACACGCTTTCCAGACGAAGAAAGGGCCCGTTTATCCGGGTGAACTGTGGGGCCATCCCGGAATCCCTCATGGACAGTGAGCTGTTCGGGCACGAAAAAGGGGCATTCACAGGAGCCATGACGAGAAAACGCGGCTGTTTTGAGCGGGCCGACAGGGGCACGATTTTTCTAGACGAAGTGGCAGAACTGAGTGCCACGGCCCAGATCCGGATGCTGAGAGTGCTCCAGGAGCGTGAAATCATCAGGGTGGGCGGATCGGAATATGTCCCGGTGGATATCCGCATTATTGCAGCCACCAACAATAACCTGCAGGATATGGTCAAAAAGGGTCTGTTCCGGTCCGATCTCTGGTTCCGGCTGCATGTGTTCCCGATATACATACCGCCCCTCAGAGATCGAAAGGAGGATATTCCGGCGCTTGTCAGCCATTTCATCGAGAAAAAAAGCTTTCTCCTGCGTCTGCCGAAAGTTCCAGAACTGGCTCCCGGGGCTCTCGAACGGCTGCAGGCCTATTCATGGCCGGGAAATGTGCGTGAGTTGGAAAATGTGGTGGAAAGGGCCCTGATCCTGAGCAGAAACCGCCCCCTGACCTTCAGCGAAATTACCTGGACTCGGGAGAATGAACATGCGGGCCCTCTACCGGCCAATCCGGAGTCTTTTTTAAAGCTGGACTCGGTCATTTACAGGCATCTGACTGAAGCGCTGTCCCTTTCCGGTGGAAAAATAAATGGTTCCGGCGGGGCCGCCGAACTGCTCGGGGTCAATCCCAACACTCTGCGGCATCGGATGAAAAAGCTGGGAATCGACTTCGGCAGAAACAGCCAACCCGGATACGATCGCCGGGAGAGGTAACCGCATATTGAATGAGAAAGCATTTCAAACCCGGCAGGATCGGTCTATCTCGCTGCGATTACTTCCCGGGCGATCGTCCAGGTCAGGTCCGGATAGCGCGCATTGTCGAGGGGCGCCAGTTTTGCGAGACCGCTGCACATATTGTGCATGTACTGCATGCCCTGCCAGGGCGGATAGATCGCCTGCGTTTCGGGCATGATGCCTCGCATGATCCGGATCATCATCTTCAGGCTTCCCAACCGGCCGGCCCGCAGCAGACGAAATTGGGTACCGGTCACATCACTCGCGATATGGACCAGGTCCCGAAAACTGATCTGCTCGCCGGCAATGCGCAGGAATCTCGGCGTTGATGGATCCAGCGCTGCTGCTGCCGTAAATGCCGCGGTGTTATCCTTTGTTGTAAAATCCATGCGCTGATCCGCATCCCCCCAATAGAGAATTCGCTTCCATTTGAACAGGATGACCGGCATCTGACCCGTCAGCATATCGGTGAATGCGCCGTTGAAGATCGTGGTGGCTGCGATGGACGTCTTATCCAGACGCTGGTGAAATTCGCGGCGCAGATCCAGATTTCGGTTCGTTCCATCCTGGAGTTTGGTGAAATCGATAGAATAGTCGGAAGGAATGAACCGGGGGACCCCGGCTGCGATTGCCCCATGGAGCAGAGCGGACTGGGTTTCCACAATGACGTCCCGCAACCCGGACAGTGCCGATACGACGCAGCTTCCGCCCGAGCACGCCTGAGACAGGGAGGCCGTGTTTCCAAAATCAACTTCTGCGATGGATACCCCCAGCGTCTGCAGTTTTTTGATTTTGTCAGGCGGGGTCGCCCGGCGGACGAGTGCTTTCACGGAAGCTCCCCTTTGCAGGAGCGCGTTTGTGATTCTCCCGCCAAGATCGCCGGTGGCGCCTGCCAGGATAATGATCGGTTTGTTCATGGCAAGGTTGAAGGTGTGGTGTTATCCGGTGAAGAGATCCATTTCGGGTCATCCAGTCGGGTGACGTCTTGATGATATGGGGACTTTTTTCACGAGTCAAGGTGTTTTACCAACGTTCGCCATGACCCCTGGTGGCGGCTCCAGAGCCGTTTAACCCTCTTACTCTTACTCTTACTCTTACTCTTACTCTTACTCCAATGTCGTTCACTTAAGACTGTTCCGCACCATAGGGATGTCATTTCAAGAAACGCATAAATCCATCCTGGAGTTCCGGGAAGCCATCCATGGCTTCCAAGGTTCCTGCAATGACACCCCTATGGTGCTCTGACAATTAAGAAAAGCCCCTTAAGTTAACGACATTGACTCTTACGCTTCTTTGTTGACAGAGCCTGGCAAGAATGACGTTGAAGACCAGTTTTCAGCCTGGTCGTTTGCACTTGACCGTGCCCAAAGGACACGGTTTCCATGGATAAAATGCAGAAAGGTTTTCAACTGCGGGTTCCCTGCCTGGAACCCGTTATCCTGTCATGCACCATCCCCGTCCGGATTCGACTTTTTATCCGGTTCGATAAAGAGGGTACGGGTGGGAAAGGCAAATGCAATCCCCATCTCATCGAATTGTCTATAAATGGCAAGATTAATCGTTTGTTGAATATCCATATACATATTGTAATCGGGATGTTGAATCCAGTAGACGATCTCGAAGTTCAGTGAATAAGCGCCATATTCCTTGAAATGAGCCCTGTCAAAACGCACCTGGCTCTGGGATTCGATAATACTGCGAATAATTTCCGGAATGGCGACAAGCTGATCATAGGTGGTCTGGTAGATCACACCAATGGAAAAAAGCACGCGTCTTTCAACCATACTTTTGAAATTTCGGATCCTGCTGGCTAACAGGTCTCCATTGGAAAAAATGAGTTGTTCCCCGGAAAGACTTCGAATACGGGTCGTCTTCAATCCCACGTGTTCCACTGTGCCCAGGTATTCGCCAACAATAATAAAATCACCGATAACAAACGGTTTATCCAGAACAATGGAAAAGGAAGCGAAGAGGTCCCCCAGCAGATTTTGCACAGCGAGGGCCACCGCGATACCACCGATCCCCAGACCTGTTACAAGTGTGTTGACATTGACTCCGAAATTGTCCAGCGCTACCAGTACCATGACAAACCACAGGAGCGCCTTGAGGACAAAACCAACAGAAACCACAGTCGTCACAGCCGCCGCATTGCTGGTAATCTTCTTTTGCCGGTATCGAAGGGTATAGAAACCGATAATGTGGGTTCCGATCAGGGCGACTTGCAACAGTACCACTACGAAAGCGACGTTTGAAAAGATTCGTGTAACATCTGTGGGCAAATCGAGGGTCAATGTCCCGGAATACAACGCCAGCACAAATAGGACAGGGCTCTTGATCTTGCCTGTCAGTGCGAACATCAGATCCCCCCAGTCTTTTTCGGTTTCAGGGGTTGATTTGCTCAGTTTTCGCAGTACGATCACCTTGGAGATGTAAATGATCAGGAATACGCCAATAGCGATCGAGATCGCTGTCAGCCAGCCAAACATCGTATTGTTATATAGCGTTACATTAAAATTAAACTGCATTATTCCTCCTTTAATTACGGTCACTTAATTCCAAATTAGGGGATGCAGGCGGGGAAGTCAAATTTGATCCGTGTTGATATTCAGATTGTTTTTTCAAGCGGGGTTGAGCGGCAGATATAATCAGCCTGAACAGTAGTGGGGGTGCACCAAAAACATGTGGGTATGTGATCATAACC
>JAHJRI010000145.1 GCA_018830885.1 bacterium
GGTTGATCTCGGTGAAAGAGTTATGGGTTAACATTCATTATCCGACTACGGTTCGATAGGTTCTATGAACCGCCCGATGCGGAACCGCACGTCGGGTGGTGTGGGGGCTGCCGGAGCAAAACCGGCGGCTACCCGATTTAACCCGGATTATCCTCGATTCTGGTTACAGTTTCATCCATTACATAGTGAACGAATTGAGCACCCAACTCAGTGAGTTCATAGGGTTTTGTATCTTCAAATGCAGACTGCAAAACCGAACGTTTTCCAGTTTTTGAACTTCGCCTTTTTGCTAAGAACTGTCCTTGTGCGTTCTTTTCTCTTATCTGTCTCAGTACGTGTCCAGTATTCAAGTCAAATATAAGTAGTTTAAATAAATCCGCTTCAGCAGAGTCTTCACGTACATCTTCACCATGAATTTCATCCCAAATATAGGCACGTGTTGCACCTTTGTTGTGATAAAGCGCTTTAATAACTTGAAAGTGGGCTTCATCATATTTTTTAATCCAATCCAGAAACATTCTGACGATATCATCTGAGCAGATTTTTGTTGCTGCTGCATTTGTTAAACACTTGGCAACATAAGATCTTTTTGTTTCTGTGTTTGCTTCATCCCATGCCCTGAAGCCCTGCCTTACCAAAGATAGATAGGTTTCGTCTTGTAGGCGTTTTTCAATTTCATCCCCAAATTGATCCAACCGATTTGCGATATTTTCAAGTGTCGCTTGGAGACTAATGATTTTTTCACTATGTTCATTAATCCACTGGCCTACAAGCAAGTTCTTTTTATTTTGTTCAGTTTCTGCGTGCAAAGCAGAAGATGCCGCCATGAGACCACCTACCCATGGAATGCTACCTAGTGCGGCAAAAACAAACCTTCCATATTTTTTAAACTTTGACCCTTCAAAGAATTCTCCGAACAGACTGCCATTTGGAGAGCTTTCAACTATTTCTTTGGGTTCTTTACCAGATTTTTCATTTTTCATGATGATTCCGATAAAACGGGGAATTATTTTTTAGGGTTAACACAAGTTAGAGGCAGTAGATTGGAGTGATTTATTCAACCAATGGCATTTCTGCTGCTCTAAGCTCGCGTAATAGCTCGTCCTTCCACCTTTTCTTTCTATCCATCTGAATGTAAACAATACCATCGAAATCTGAAGGTGTTTCTAAACCTGGAGTAATTAATGCACAAACTCTTTGCTGGCCTAAATGGGAAATGAAATATCCCAATTCGAGAATAACATTTTGTCTTGCCCGGGGGGCTGTATCTGCACCCTTAAGACCACCGATATCATCATCTGTCATCAGAACAACTGCAAAAGTAACAAGTTCCGCTTCCTCAATGAATTTCGTCAGCAGATGTCTACCCATATTTGGTTGTTCATGAAGGACAATCCCCTGTAAACCTACTTCTGTTAATACCTCCATGACTGCAGTTCTTGCTTTTTCGTTTTGCCCGTGGACTATGAAAACCCGATTCGGTGCACGAGCATCAGATTTCTTTTTATTGGTACTATTTAGTCTACCAAATATAGTCTTGGAATCCTCTATTTCAACCTGACTCAAAGAAGAATCCTGAGACAGAGTTGCTTTTCTCAAGATAAACGCTGAGAACATAGAATTCTCTTCGGTATTCACAGCTGGGTTTGCAAGTGCGAACTCAACAATTGCATTAGCTCTATCTCTACGGCTTCCGACAGAACGAGCTGCATTCAAGTTACTTACTCCAGCTTCCAGAAGAAAGTCATCTATTTCTGTATGGCTCCATTCTGAGATAACATTCCTAGCACCAATCAATGCACTTCGTGTTGGCGCTGGTAGTGCTTTGTTTTGAAATATGGAGCTAGGAATTGGAAGGAAAGAAAAGCCCTTTTTCTCAAGAATAGGAAAAAGATCTTGGTCTTTGATAGCCCAATGATTACGACTAAACTCGAATTGTTCAATATCGAGTTCAGCGCGGATCTTCCATAGATCGTCGTTATAAAGTGAATTTGTGCTCGAAAGTGGACTAATTGTGAGTTTGATTTCTCCATTTACATCCACCTTAATATTTGTAATCTCTACGACATACGCTTCTTCTTGACCGCGGCCTTCATTCATCAAAACACATGGCCAAGATTTTAAGCATTCTATTGCTTCTTCTGAAAGACTTTCCAACTGATTTGAAATGGTTTCACTCGTATACTCCAAGAAACGATTTCTTGAAATATCAACTGTTGAACCAGCTCGATTATCAATTTGGAAAGAAACGAATAAACTAAACATCTGTATTAGTCCTTTTTAAGTTAAACAGTTTTTCCTCTAACGCTGGTTTAACCCGCGTTTTTCAAAGCGTAGCGTCGAAAAACGTCGGGTTGAAACTTTTGGTACGCCCAGCATGGGTATAAACTAATGAGGTGAAAGTCCTCTGTAGGAAGGTCACCGTCAATGTTGTTTTCAATAGACATTTACGTTAACTACTAGCGAAAGGCAAGGGCAGATTCGTGAGGAAATGTCTGAAGGAAGCCTGGAGCAAAATCATGAGCCGACGAACAGAAATATCGTATAAGGCTTAGTCCGGGGGTGAGTTATTCAATAGGTTCATTCATAGTTTTTTATAACACTTTACCTAGTAGAATTTCTTCAGGAAAAATCCCGTTGAGTGGCAAATTTAGAAACCTAATCCTTTCTTTTGAGATTCTAAAACGTGTTTTGCTTCAATTATCAGAAACTTATCTGCTTTGTCAACTTTGGATTAAAAATGAAGATTTAATGGCTGTCTGAAGTGTGAGGCTTTTTGGGGACAGGCAGTATATTTTTCAAGTAGATTGAGGACGCACTGAGCGATTCGCATTGCGGGAGATCGAGTGCACCTGGTACCGGCCAATCATCTTGATCATTTACCCCTGGGAATAAAGCAAAGCAATTTCATGACGAACATCCTTCCTCAAGCAGCAAATATGAACCGGGGGGCCTGGTTAAAGACTGAGGAAATAACAGAATGCTACCGGGATATTGAACCCCTTGAAGTGATCGGCGGGGTAATTTGGGGGAGTAATCCGGATGATGATTTTTTTGTCCGATCACATGGAGTTGAAACCCCGGATGCATTCTGGAAGGTTATCATTGCCAAAGATAAGGCTATTGGATGGATTGTTCCTAATTCCAGTGAGGCAACAAAAAAACGGTTAGATTTGTATTTGAAGAGTATCCAGGAGATTGAAGAAAGGACCGGAGAAGTTTTTTCGGTTCCGGAAGCATGGAAGAAAGTAAAGCCTTCAAAGTCCTGGAAGATTCCCAAGGGATGTGATCGGTCTTGATTTGACAGATATGTCAAGGAGTGATTTAAAAGGGACGGTTGGTTAGCTTTTCCTCAATCCAACCTGAAACATCTGCAAGGTCAAACTCATTATTTGCAATCTTCAATGGCAGTTCGACAGTTTCATCTTCTGACAGCTTAGTATACAGATTACGACCGTTTAGAGCCAGGAAGAATAGTAGGCAGGTCATTCCTGTCCGTTTATTCCCATCATAGAAAATATGATTCTGAATGATCTTGCAGGGATACAGGGCGGCTTTTTCGGAAAGGGTGGGAAAGTATTGGTCGTTTTGTACTTGACTGAGCAGGTATTCAAAACTGTTGGGAGTTCGTATTCGGCCGGCAGCATTAAGTAACCCGCCGTGAGAAAAAATTTGTGAAATGTTTATCTCTATAATTTCCTCACGGCTCAGATATCTTACAAATCGGCAAGCCTTTTCCATGCTTTTTCTTGAGTTTGCAGAATATCACTCAGTATAGCGGAATCAGCTGAAGTGTCGGACATGTTTATGCTACTGACCTCAGCGATCCTGTTATAAGGATCTGGGTCGTCAATGATGTTAACTTGATATCCAAAGTATCCCTTGATGTCCGGATTAGATTCCTCAAGATTAAGTAAAAACGTTTTCATATTTCCTCCTCAATTATTTCCATAAGTTTTTTTCTTCTGATCCAGCGAAATCCGTCGAAAGGTGTAACTAAAGCAATATCGATATCTCCACCGACATTAGAGACTTCGTGTGCAAACCTTTGGAAAATACTTGTTGTGTTTATTAGAAAATCAGCATGATCAATAGCGTCTTGCAGGGAGAAGAAAGGATACTTAAATCGTAGACGATTGTTTTCCTCCCCAATAGCGTATAATTTTCTTGCAACAGCGTTTTCGCCGCTTGTAGTACATCCAAGAGAGTCAATTCTTGTAATTTTGTCTTGCTTTCCAATCCATACTTCATATGTTATTCCAACCAACTGCCCTTTTACTGTTTCGTGGCCATTGAGATGCATAATGATTGGGGCGAAGTTGTCTGGTGCTTTCTCCCTGTATTTAGGGAACTGCCTTTCAAGCTGGTTTGAAAAATAATTTACAAGCAAGTCAGCAATTTTTGCCAGATCTGCAGGGTTTTCAGAGTGCTCGACCTGAAACTGTTTTATATGATAAAGAATGCTTTTGTTGTTTATAATCCCTTGACCGCAAGAACTGACAGAGTATTTTTTATATAGTGCAAATAGTTTTTGAGTATAGGATGAAGCGGAAAAAGGAATATTCATCGCTGGGAGTTTTAGCCCTGTCTGTTTGATTTCCTTCTTACATTCAGGGCAGACAATATTTAGCTCTCCCTGAATTTCCACTCTGCTCTGTGCTGTTGCAAGCGAATCCGCTGCAACTACGATTCCGTCAGGGACCCTCAATGATACTATTAGGCTCATTCTGCACCATTTCTCTGTTTTTACATCCGTTTTAACCAGATAAACTCTATTTGTAATATAACTATTTTGTCAAATAAAAGCAATGATTCTGCCAAAAATGAAATTCAATATGAACAGGTGTTTACCTGACATGTATTTTCTTTCAAAAACTCCCATATAGTCATACTACATAGACGTTTATAATACTCGGCTGAGACAATTAATTCATCTTCTGTTTTACCGGAAGCGACCACTTTTTCAGCAACATAGTCCCAGTCTCTCAGCCGTTGACACATATCCCCATTCTCATCGACATAATGTTCTACCCATTGGCCATCATCGTCTTTGGTGCTTCGATTAAAGCCGATAATCAGGAACAGCTTGTCACCCGTTTTTCTGATTCTGGTAGTATCACACTCGACTATTTCTCTGCATTTGGCGGACAGCTTTGCGTTGTAATCTTCGACCATTTGTTTTCCTCTTCTTTGATTTCTTCAAGACAAATATAGCCATGCAAGGCACGATGGACAAGAGGCCAGAAACCGTCTGCTTTTTTGTGATCTCTGATTTCAAAACTTCCCCCGACATGATTCACAATATAGTTTGCATGTTCAAGGTCTTTCCCGTTTTCCTGGTTCCAAATGGTGAAGCTATCCAGCTTTTCTGCCTTTTCTTCCCTGCCGCATGGCAATTTTTCAACAGTTATTCTGAGCATAGTCCTCTATTTGTAAAAGTAATACCATGAGTGCCAGCGGAATTCACCAGGTTTGTGGTCACGCTCTTTTTCCGATTCCACCGCACATTCTTCGCATACTATAATCAGTTGTTCCCGAGTGATGTTAGGACCGAATTTCTCCCGGGCAGATCTCATGAATTCGATTTCACCAGGATCATCATCGTCAAAGATCTGACCGCATGTATCGCAGCGGCATTTGCCTTTATCAAGAGCTAGGAAAGCATCGAATTGAGGGTCAAGTTGACTCTTAAAATAGCTCAGGTCAGATTCCTTGGCGGTCGCAGCTATGATCTTGTGCTTAAATTCTCGAAGCTCATACCAGCAGACAGCAACTCCGAAGTCTTCAACCCAGTCAACACTAGGTGCATGGGCGCTTTTGTTAAGTTCAAAAGACTTCTTAAGCCCTTCAAGCCCATTATATTTAAATGCAACCGTTTTGTCGTTGTCGTTCATGTCTTCCTCGTTTCCATCAGTTGTTGAATAAAGCCGTTAATGTCTTCCAGGCATCCCTTATTGAATACCGAGTTCCCGGAAGGAAAAAAACAATACTGCCTCCAGGATGGGTACCATTTGATGATTCCCAGCGTGAAATGGCTCTTATTGTTCCGACAGGACCAGACTGATGTTTTTCCTTGCGCCTCGAGCTGGGCGAAGTGGATGTACTGGTATTTGGTTTTCAAAACTTTACCCCGTATACTGTGTAAAGTTATCGGTAATTTTGGGTGAAAAAGTAAAGTTATGTGTTACGTTCATAACAGTCCCTTTTCTTCAGCCAGCCAATCAGGGATATAGACATCCAGGACTTCATTCCTTACCAGGTCATCAAAATCCGATTCATGGGATACCCCGTCGACTTCAATCTGAGATTTTGGGAGATAGATTTCTTTGAAACCGTTACCCCTGCGACCGTCAGCATCCTTTACGGCGCATTCGAATGCCACTTTGATTGCTTTTTCGGTCTGCCCCATAAATACAAGGCTGAATGATTCAATTGCCATTGTCTCCTTTATTTAAATGGTCTGGCCTGCCTATGCTTCTCCCCCGATTTTCGCTTCCTCGGCATATCCGGCCTTGGCCCCCACAAATATCAACGTTTCTAGTTGTGTGATGTGTGTCGAAGCATCGCACTTCCGGCTGTGTAATCGGTTACGCTTTTGGATCTCGAAGCCATTTCCATGCCCTATAGGATAGGCAGATTTTTTGAATGGAGCGTTCCGGGATCGAACCGGAATTGCCTGACCTCCTGGTGTATCGTCACCGCTCCACGTTTCACCACAACGGTTCTGGGTGGTTGGTTATGTGATCTGTATGTTCAAGAGCTAAATCGATAAGCTCTTTTCTTGTTTTTTCTGTTGTCCCAGCATCCTGGGACTCATCACACATAAAAAGACCATGCCAACACGATGCTCGCAGGCATTTATCGCAGACAACTATTAACTCTTCATTGCTCAAAATTTGTTCCATTTTTTTAATCCCTCTGCTTTTGTGTTCATTATGGTTTTAATGGAGCGGCCCTGTTTCGATCCATTCTGCTGCTAATAGGTCAATGGCGCGGATTGCTTGGATTTGTTTTCTTTTTTTTTGTTGATGGAGCGGCACCAGTCTCTCGGCTATTTGGCCCATCCGGGCTGATTTCTGGCCACTGTCAAGGTACGTCTACCCGCCTGCTGTGGGAGTTCCCGCCGCTCCACGTTGTTTAAAACCTGTACTCCAGAATCCTCGAAGCGGCTCCAGCGTCATCAACAAAGATCTTTTTCGGGATCTTCATCTTTGATCGGAATCCGCCGTTGAAAAAGTTTTGAATATCAAAGGGAATATCGTTTCCAAGATGGTCCTTTAACCAACCAACCCCTTCATCGTCGAACTGGACTTTCTTGGTAAACTTCTTTCCCGGGCAGTAATAGTGAGCAACGATCGCTTCATCCTGTTTTGACTGGGCACAATTCAGCGTTTTTACATCGAACCATTGGGGTTCACTGATTACTGATAGATTCCCGGCAATGGCACTGGTATTGTCTTCAGCTTCCGGAAGGGGGAATAACCAACCGCAATAGCCGCATTGCTTAACCCGGGCATGGTTTATTTCTCCGCACCGTTCGCATTGTTTCATGGGCGCTTTCCGGTTTTTCTGCTGTTCAACAACTGCTTGTGCTTCAACCTGGTCAACTGGTCCATGACGGCCGACGTTACCCGAGAAGTCCAGAACCAGGAAATCTTTGATAGCTGGATCCGGATGGAGGCGGAAACCCCGTCCGTACATTTGGACATAACGGCCCGGGCTCATGGTTGGTTTGATATCGACAATACAATCGATCTGGGGAGAGTCGAAACCTTCAACGAACATATTAACGCTGATCAGAAACCGGTATTTGCCGGCTTCAAAGTCAGCTATCAATACATCATCGTCTTCATCGATTTTCGAATGGACAACGGCTGCAGTTTGTCCATGCCGGCGAAGTTCGGCCGCGATCCGTTCCGCATGTTCGATATTGATAGCGAAGACAGCGATCGATTTCCTGCCGGCAGCATGGGCCAGGGTATAAGCGATTTGTCTCTGAATCAGTTCGTTATCCTGGAAAATGGGAGCCAGGTCTTCATCAACGAATTCATCAGCACGGACTCTGACTTTATCCAGGTCCTGAACCAGACCGGTACCAGGACTGACCGGTCTGGATATGTACCCCTGGGCGATCAGTTCTTTCGTGTTGGCTCGGTAAACCAGATCATCGAATAGCTGGTCCTGGGAAGGCCCATAGATCAACCCGGTTCTCATGCGGAATGGAGTAGCTGTCAAACCACACACCCGCATGTTGGGGTTGATTTCAAGCAGATCCTCAATAAACCCCTTGTATTGAATGGAGTCCTTGACGTTTAGGCGATGGCACTCATCACAGATCAGGAGATTGACCTTGCCGATCTTTGCAGCGCTTTTATAAACACTCTGGATCCCGGAAAAGATTACCTGGGCTTTCGTCGATCTCTTTTTCAGTCCGGCTGAATTGATCCCGAATAAGTTCTTTCCTTCCGGCCAGAGGTTCACCGTCTTATCATAATCCTGTTGGACAAGTTTTTTCGAATGGGTGACAACGACAACCCGGGCTTTCCATTGGTCGACGTATCGTTTGATCATTTCGGCCAGTACATATGACTTCCCGGTACCGGTTGGCAGTTCAATAACTGGGTTCCCTTTTGGGTGCTTTTTGAAATACTCTGTTACAGCATCAACGGAATCGGATTGATAATATCGCAGTTTGATTTCCATAGTTTTTACCAGTTAGGATGAGACTGACTTTCAACGGGTTCTTGGGTTGCTACCGGTATCTCCGGAAGGACAGTTTGATTCACACCTTGGACCCTGCCTTCAACGATATGAAGGGCACCGTTCTCGCTGGTCTCGATCGTCTCCAGAATCACCGTGTAACCATGTTCGGCCGCGATATCGTAAATGATCTTTTTATTGTCACTGTCCAGGCTGGATCCATCCCGGATAATCAGGACATCCAGGACACCGGTATTGCCGGCAATCAGGATATGGGTGCAGATCATCAGCTTTTCACCTTCTGATAGATCATTAATGGTCCGTTTCCCGCGGCGATCTCCCAGATCAACCCAAACTGTGTTTTCATCAACAGTGATTCCAGGGTGCGGAAATTTCTCTTTGACACTGGCCACGGCCCGGGCTTTTGCATCAGCATTGACTTTTCTGGCCCGGTTGATCTCTTCAATACTTTCCTTCACTGTTTTCAGGCCGCTTTCTGCAATATCGTATGCTTTTCTGGCTTCAAACTGCCGGTTCCTGGCGGTAACGTTTGCCATTTTCTCTTTCAACCAGACTGAAGGGAAAACAGCTTTCCCGGGGTCCGTTTCCCCTTTCCAGGATTCCATGCTGTTCACTTCATGGGCGCGGTCGACTTTGGATTCAGACCACACAATGAGCTGATCATGACTGGACTTTTCGGCGGTTCTTTTTTCCAGGAGAGTTGCCTTATCGGTCACTTCTTTTTTTGCAGCTACCAGTCGTTCGGTATCCATTTCAATTGCCCTGGCCTTTGCTTCGATCGCCTGTTTCTTTTCCATTTCAGATTTTTCATGGATACGAAACCGGGTCAGCTCTTCCGTCAATGCGCGGATTTTCTCTTCAATATCCTGGGTACCGGTCCATTCAACGGGCTTGTTTTCTTCCGCGAATGTAGCTAATGCAAGGCGCTTTTCTTCCAGTTCACCACCCTGGATATTCACCTTGCGCTGCAGCTCCCTTCCTTCTGCATCAATGGCTGTTATCTCATCAGCCAGTTTTTTTGAAGCATCTGTGGTCTGTTCCAGTTCGGTATAAGCTCTGACAATATTCCAAACACGTTGTTCGTTCCGGCTTCTCAGTTCGTTCAACTGTTGCAGCTGGTTTGAGATGATTGCGGGATCGGTGTATTCAATGGCCCAATCATCCTGGGGAACATCCAGGGTATCGAAAACCCCCTGTTGCCGTTTCAGTTCCTTGTTTTCATCCTGGAATTGCGCGAACAGTTCCGCTTCTCTGTTAACGAATGGTTGCAGGTCCAGTCCGACCATGGCGCAAAGTTTTTCTGCCAGTTTCCGGTCTCCATTGGTGTCTTCCAGTGTCTTTTTCAGTTCGACCGGATCCAGGAAGAGCCCGAGTAACTTTTCAACCTTTTTGCGGGGGCTGGTCTTGTGGATGGTACCGGTCTTTTCGTCTGTGATTTTCAGGGAGACGTTGCCGGCTTCGGAGATTCCAAACTGCAGGAACAGATCTTCTCCCAGTTCTGTTGCCCCGGGTTCGGCTTTGATCCGCATTTCAACGGTACCCTTTTTGTCATAGGGGCCTACCGGCTGATCAATCTTGTTCGGGAGACCTGACTTGCCTTTGAGGGCCAGATAAAAGCCGTCTATAATGCTCGACTTCCCGGATCCGTTCTTTCCGTAGACAACACACGGTTGGCCGTTTACAAACTTGTGTTCAAAGACTTCGATCCCTTTGATGTTATGGACGCGAAGTTCGAATATTTTGGCGTTTGGCTTGTTTTGTACAAACATAGTGATCCTTGATGAAAGGTTTTAAAATGCCGGTTTCCCCGGCGCTGCTTTAATCGGCGTTTATAATGGAAAGCGACTGCTCTCCACCAGGGGTGAGGAATTTTCTCGCCCCTTTCCACTTTTCTTGAATTTGGCGCAGTGTTTCAGTGGTGCCGGCAACGTCCGGTGGCTAGACTGTTTCTTCTGTTTCGGCTTCTGCCTTTTCCGAGTCTTCAAAGCTTTTCGTCTCTTCAATCAGTTCAAAGACTCGCTTGGCGGTGGCTTCATCTTTGGTTCTGAAGTCATTGTTTTTTCCGGACTGTTTGTTGACTTTTCCTTCATCAATCAAAGACTGGATAGCAGTAGCATACTCCGGGAGATCAACAACGCTGGCCAGCCTCACAACAAAGGAGTTTTTCAATTTCGCATGGATATCAACGACAATGTTCCACTGGCCCTTGCTGCCGGCTTGCCCGAATCTCTGAAAGGTCTCATCATCGATCAGCTTCGCTTCTCTCCATGCTTTGATATCGGTCTTGATATCGGAGAGGTTTTCCGGTTCCGGCTGCTCTTCTGGCTCACTGCGATCAGTTTCAATTGTCATTTCCGGTTCGGTTGCTTCCTGATCTTCATTTGGTTCGTCGGTAACGATGTCTTTCAACCTATCCGTTGCACTCTGTTTTCCGAGGTCCTGAACCTGGCCGGTGATGTCTTTTGATTCCTTGACCTCTTCAATCTCATATTCATCATAGACACCAGACAGCTTATCCGGGAAAGCATCACGAAGAGCAAAGGAACGGACTCGAAACTGCATCATTCTGGCCCCATTTCCCTTCCATGTGACATTTTGGTAGTTCGGGTTCCGCATGGCCATTTCGATTGTATAGGTTCGAACAATATCCGATTTACCGTTTTTCCTTTTGACTGTGCATTTGGTCCATTTTGGAAGTGGAATTCTGTCTTTTCCCGTATCAACGAGTTCACCTTCCTCTTCAAAAATATCGTCGAAGTCAGGGTGTTTCTTGGCTAAAGCCAGCATCATATCACCGTATATGCTTGTACGGCCGCCGACAGTGTAAAGGTGGCGTACAGACTGGAATTCATCGAGACCCAGTGACCGACCGGTTTGAACTGCCAGGAAAACGTTGTTTGGCTTCCCAATATAATCCTTGGGTACAAGTTCGGAGCCGGCAATCATTTCGGCAATCTCCCAGTCCATCATGTACTGGATTTTCTTTTCCAGCATTTTGACAACACCGGTCTGGATCTGGGCCGGAAGATTGGCGGCTTTTTCCAGTTCATTCATGAAGGCAAATACCCTGGTGTCTCGAACCTGCAGGGCGGTTTGTCGTTTATCATCATGTTCAGTTTGTTTTTGTGACATTTGATCTCCAGGTGAAGGTTAGTTTTTCAGGTTTTTCAGAAGGAATCGTCTGCTACCGGTTCTGGTCTTCAGATACTTGTTATAAAGACCAGGTTCAGCCTTCTTGAATGCACATTCATCAAATACTTCCCGGTCATCATCTTTGAACCAAGTCACCAGTTCGTTATCTGTGAAATCAACCAAAGTCCCATGATCAGCCATGTACTCTTTGATCACGAATTCATTGAGTTCTTTCTTCTCTTTGGCTTTTGCACATTCCTGTCTGGCTTCGATAACGTTCAGGTAGGCCTGATAGATCTGCGGTTTGCATTCGATAGTTCCAAGGTCTCCATTCCGGTAAATCAACTCGACATCCTGAACTGATTTAGGAGCGGGAGGGATCCCTTTAAGGACATGATCGAACCAGAATGTTTTGAGGCGGGATATTATCGATTTTTCAAGGTCCAGATCACGTTTGATCCGATAGAAACGGACACCGCCACCAGCGATCAATGCGGCTACATCCCATTCCGGATAGTCCATAATCGCCATGTAAATTGCACACTGGGCGATAATAGA
>JAHJRI010000146.1 GCA_018830885.1 bacterium
ATCAGTTGCCCTGGAAAGGTCATTCTGTGCCCCGGTGGAGATATCGTCGAACACGATCTGTTCTGCCGCCCGCCCACCGAGCAATACGGTTATTTTGGCGAACAGCTCGGTTTTGCTCATCAGGAATCGATCTTCTGTCGGGAGTTGCATGGTATATCCCAGGGCTGCAATCCCCCGTGGGATAATCGATATCTTCTGAACCGGGTCACAGCCGGGAATCGACAGGGCGACCAGGGCATGCCCCATTTCATGGAAGGCGACAATTTCTCTTTCTGCGGGATTGATCAACCGGTTCTTTTTTTCCAGGCCGGCCACGACCCGCTCGACTGCCTCCTTGAACTCGGACATTCCCACCAAGGTCCTGTTTCGACGTACGGCCAGCAAGGCTGCCTCATTTACAAGGTTGGCGAGATCCGCACCCACCATGCCGGGCGTCATGGCGGCGATCGTCTGGATGTCCAGATCGGGTTCCGCTTTGATACCTTTCAGGTGGATTTTCAGGATCTCTTCCCGCCCTTTTTTGTCAGGGCGATCTACCAGAATCTGCCGGTCAAAACGACCCGGTCTCAGTAAGGCGGGGTCCAGTATCTCGGGCCGATTGGTAGCCGCGAGCAGGACCACTGCCACACTGGTGTCGAAGCCATCCATTTCCACAAGCAGTTGGTTGAGGGTCTGCTCTCGTTCATCATGGCCACCGGAGACATTGAAACCCCGGGCTTTGCCAAGGGCATCCAACTCGTCAATAAAGATGATGCAGGGCGCTTTCTGCTTGGCCTGGACGAAGAGATCCCGCACCCGGGCGGCCCCGAGACCAACAAACATTTCCACAAATTCCGCCCCGCTGATGCTGAAAAACGGAACCCCGCTTTCACCCGCAACGGCTTTTGCCAGCAGGGTTTTACCCGTTCCAGGCATTCCGACCAGCAGCACCCCTTTCGGCATCTTTCCCCCCAGGGTGGTAAAACGCTCCGGATGCTTCAGGAATTCCACGATTTCGACGACCTCCGCTTTTGCTTCATCAGCGCCCGCCACGTCGTTGAAGGTGACATTCATTTCGTCCTGCATGTAAATCTTGGCCTTGTTTTTCCCGATACTCATAAACCCCGGCTGCTGGCCCGACATCCGTTTGATGATGAAAAACCAGAGGAAAACGAACAATGCGGTCGGGACAATCCAGGACAGGAGTGTTGGCAGAAAGGTGGACTCGATTTCACCCTTGAAGACGATATTATGCTCTTCCAGCAGTCTGGCCGTATCATTGTCGACACGCACCGTGCGGAATCTTTTTTCCTGATTGGGTGTGTCAGCCTTCAGCTTCCCCTCAATCTGATTGGTGCGGATCGCCACTTCGATGATTTTCCCTTCCTTGACCAGTTTCAGGAAACTGCTGTAGGGGATGACCTGAACTGCAAAAAAGGAAACAATGTACTGTTGCAGGAGCAATACCACCCAGATTCCCAGCAGCACGTACCAGATTGAAAACTTGTACTGTTTTTTCATGCAATCACCTTAAATGACAGGGTCGTTTTTAAAATTGAAGCCTGGCTGAATCAGATTTTCCGCCGGGCATCTCACTGGATGGTTTCGCATGTGGCGTAACTCCCTGTTTCCAGCAACAGCGGGCCGTTCCCGGTGCCGGGATCATGCAAACCGGTATTCTCGACCCAACAGGGGATGTATTCCTGATCATGCTAAAAAAAACCCGGAATTATTGCGTTGTCAGCCTAATCCTATACAATGTCAAACGAAATGGCAATAGAATCCCCGGCCTCCCTTTTTCCCAACCAGCGGACTGAAGGTCATTTGATCTCATTGAGCAGGTCAATCATGGCAATCCGCGCATCCAGCGGGGTTGCGGATTGCACCCTGCTTTCCACGAATTGCAGCCTTGCGGCAAGACCGATGCGATTGGCAATCTGGATGGCAAAAGCGGGTCGTGCGTTGGCTTCCAGAATAACCGGTCCTTTATCAATATCCAACATAAAATCAACCCCATAGTATCCCAGTTGAAAGATTTCGTACAGCCTGGCAGCGGGGCGGATGATGGAGCGGGTTCTTCCTTTTTCCTCTCACAAACTGCACTCAATCAGTGTGCCATAAATGATCCTGCCTGACTATTTATTCCAAATCAAACGTCCGATTAGGCCAAACCATGACGGTATGATGCGGGAAGGATTTCTGGCAGATGAAAATGCGAACTTGCTATTCAGATTATGCTCAAAATCGGAGTTGCAGGTTCCGTTTCAATTCAAAATCGCCACGGGGACACCAGACGGACGGATCACCGGGGTGGCTGAAAAGGGACTGCACATGGCCCTGGATACCGATTGACCATCCCGGTAACCAGGGCCCGATTCCATGGCATTGATTTTGAAGAGGGAAGGACAGGCCAGAAAAAAGGCCTGCTGGCCCTGCTGTTTATTTCATTTCGTTCCAAGAAACTGATAACAGCAGGATTCGTTTGTAAACAGGTGTATTCTGGGTTATAATAACTCGAACCGTTTCAAATGCCTGCATCAGATTGCCGCGATGTTGAGCTCGTCTTTGTTTTATAAAATTCCAACAGGAGGAACAAATGGTGGAGTTACAGCGCATCTTCGACCAGTTTATCAATTCAATAGGCAACAACCTCTTACAGCTGCTGGCCGCCTTCGGTGTCCTGATCCTGGGCTGGTTGATCGCACTGTTATTTCAGCCGGGATTCGTGCGGCACTGAAGCGGATCGGCGTGAACGACAAATTTATGAAACTCGGGGTTGAAGAGCGAAAGGAAAAGGCGTTCGACCTTGAAAAGTGGATCGCCAAAGGGATCTACTATCTGCTGATGATTCTGGTGCTGTTGGCATTCTTTCAGCTGCTGGGACTGACCATTATTACCGAACCCTTGAATAAGCTGCTCAATAAGGTTCTGCAGTATGTACCAAGCCTGGCCGGTGGCGCCGTTCTGCTGGTGCTGGCCTGGATTACGGCCAATATCCTGAAGTTCCTGGTAACCAAGGCATTGACAGCCGTCAATGTGGATAAACGACTGGGGGATCAGGCCGGTATTGACATGAAAGACCATAAGAGCCTGACCCAGACCGTCGGTGAAGTTATCTACTGGCTGGTTTTTCTGCTCTTTTTACCGGCGGTTCTGGAAACCCTGTCCCTCCAGGGACTGCTGGATCCTGTGCGGGGGATGACCGATCAGCTGCTGAACTTCCTGCCGAACATTTTTGCAACGGTATTGATCATCGTTGTGGGCTGGTTTGTGGCCCGAATTATTCAGCGGATCGTCACCGGTTTTCTGGCTGCCCTGGGCAGCGACCGGTTGAGTGAGCAAGTCGGCTTGACGTCGGTGCTGGGGACACAGAAACTTTCCGGTCTGATTGGATTGATTGTGTATATCCTGATCCTGATTCCGGTGTTGATCGCCGGTCTGAATGCCTTGAAACTAACTGTTATCACCACGCCGGCCACCAATATGCTGGATCAGTTCCTGTTCGCCATTCCACGGATTTTTGCGGCGTCTATTCTGCTGATCATTGCCTATGTGGTAGGTAAGATCGTGACCGGTCTGATAAAGAATCTGCTGGCCAGTATCGGTCTGAACGGATTTCTGACCCGCCTGGGATTCAGTAAGGACCTGGTTGAAGGGGAAACAAAAGCATCCGATGTGGTGGGGTCCCTGCTTCTGGTTGCCATCATGTTTTTCGCGACCATTGAAGCCCTGCGGCTTCTGAACTATGATGTGCTGGCCGGATTGATCTCCAATTTTCTGGTTTTGGCCGGGCACGTCATTCTGGGTCTGGTAATTTTCATCGTCGGTCTCTATCTCTCCGGTCTGGCCTCCAAGACTGTGCAGGCCAGCGGGACCGCGTACGCAAATGTGCTCTCCCTGATTTCCAGGGTGGCAATCCTGGTCCTGGCAGGTGCGATGGCACTGCGCCAGATGGGACTGGCCAACGAAATTATCAACATGGCCTTCGGAATTCTTTTTGGTGGTATCGCGGTGGCAACTGCGCTGGCATTTGGACTGGGCGGAAGAGAGATAGCCGGTCGACAGGTTGGCAGATGGCTGGATAAAATGCTGCCTGAAAAAACAGACAAGGAGAAATAAGTCCGCCATCGGTTTGGGAAATCTCTGGGGTTTGGTGACCCCTGCTGGGGATCCGGACACTGCCGGAGATTTCTCAGTCACCCGATGCCAACCAGTCAACCTGAGCCAACGGATGGGAGACCCGATTTATGGAAACAAACCGAACTGACCAGACCAAAAGCGTGTTCGACCAGGTGTTCGGTCGAACCTTCGAAACGATAAATCCGGGTGAAGGGATTGAGCCTGTCAACATCGACTCTACCAGCATCATCCATATTCCTGGCGTGATCAAACACTGGCAGCAGGAAATCATAAACCGCAAAATAGAGATCCTGGAGTACGAAAACAGGAGTTTTCTTGAGCGTATCGCCGATTTGATCGTTGATGATGAAGCATTTGACGATGCCAGTGGAGATGAGTTGTACGACATGTCACCGTCAGCGTCTGCCGAAAAATTGATGGAAGAGATCGAAGACGATCCGACCGATATGAACAAACGTCTGGCGTTGGTGTCCTTAATCAGCAGAAACGACACTGATTTAAGTGTTGAAATGCTTCGCGATCTCTTTTTGCAGGCGACCGTGGCCTGCTGTTTTGAAGCGTTGAGTAATGTCGGTCTGATGGTTGTACTGAAAGCTCAGGAAGCCTATCTCAGAAAATTGTTTACCTTGTGCAGAATCGACCATACCAAGCTGCAGAAAATTCTGGAGGAGAAGACCCCCGGGAAACAGGGTACAAAACAGCGTGAAACCATTGAGGCCTATTCCCGGAAGGTATCCAGAAATATGGCCCTGTTGCAGTTTTTCCTGAAATATACCAGCCAGGGGATTCAATCACTCCAGACAGCATCCCTTGTTCAACTGAACCTGATCGAAATCAAAGACTTAATTGGGTCTGTGGAACCACAGCCAAGTAAAAAAAGACGGATTTTTGCCAATGCCAATACCCTGGTGTCGACCCTCCGCTATCTGGTTTTGTTGCATGACGAAGCGGACAGCTATATCACGCAGTTGTCGAAAGCAGATCCCGAGCATTCATTACCGGCTGTTCTTGAGGGCCGGTTGCACCAGACACGGCTGATCTTTCTCTTTCAGCAGTATCTGGCCGGTGACCATTCACCACAGATCTATCCCCGAATCAGGGATCGCTTTGAACTGGCCAACAAGAGGTACCTGGCTGCCATCTCCACACTTCGTGATGCAGCGCATGAACCGCTGGTCGCAGGGGTCGCGCTTGAATACGCCAGGTTGATTCTGGATTCCTTTAAATTTGCCAGGGCTGCTGCCAACCCGGTTTTTCCAGCCATCAAGATGGGTCGATACCTGATCCGGGCCGAAGAAGTGCTGCTTAAACTGAAGGCCAACAAGGAGGCGGAGGAACTGTTGGAAATGATCCGGGGTGCGATTCAAAAAATCGAATAACCGGCGGAACCCAATGCCCGGGCAGGATGTCATTTAAAAAAATGTGATTTGGATGTTGATGGTTGAGTGATTCAATTTCTTCGAGGAGGACAAAATGAGCTTAAAAAAACAGTATCTGAGAACAAAACCGGTCTGCAAGGTCACCTTCCGGGTTCCTGCACAGGCAGCCGGAGAGGCCAAAACGGTCCATCTGCTCGGCGAGTTCAACCGCTGGAGCCCAAAGGCGACACCCATGCAAAAGCTTAAGGATGGCTCATTTAAAAAAACAATCGATTTGAAAACCGGGCAGGAGTACCAGTTTCGATATCTTCTGAATCAATCCATCTGGGTGAACGATGGGCAGGCGGATAAATATATCCCCAGCCCCTTCGGTGATGCAGAGAATTCAATTGTAATTGTATGACGTGCAGAATGGTACTCATGGCGGACAGATAGCTGTCGCTGAGGTTCGGCCGACGTTCACCGGGATTGTCGGCCTCCTGTCATGGTGAAGACGCAGTCGGCAACGACCTGTATTCACCTGAGGTACTGTTTTTCAGAAGGATCCGGGTCTCGCGCCGGGAGCTACAGACTGG
>JAHJRI010000147.1 GCA_018830885.1 bacterium
AAAAAGGTGAATTATAGCTGTCAAAGCGGCTACTTTCCCTTGTGTTTTGACCTGTATCCTTTGCAGATAAACCGTTATGGCCGTTTATCCAAACTCGAAAGTTGAGCTGTTATCAGTTAATACACCAACGGAAAAACAATATTTCACAAACCTGGTAAAGATTGTTTCGATTTTGCCGATAAAGAAATGAAGAAAAACTTAAAACCAGCTCTAAAATTCTGAAATAGGGGGTTCTTTTATATTTAAAAACCGCTTAGAAAATTCATTCTGCCTTTTCCAGTCACCTATTCCAGCACCGCTCCCCTGGCAGCCGAACTGACCAGTTTCACGTACCGTTTCATGAATCCGGGCGGCACCGGCCGCTGTTTCGGCTGGTAGTTCTGCAAGCGCTGCAGTAACTCTGCAGGAGACAATTGGACATTGATTTTTCTGGCCGGGATATCGATATCGATGATATCCCCGTCTTTCAGGGCGGCAATGGGTCCGCCGGCAAAGGATTCGGGAGAAACATGACCGACGCAGGGGCCCGCTGTCGCCCCTGAGAAACGGCCATCGGTCACCAGGGCCACCCTTTTAAAGCGGGCAGAGGTCAGTGCCATGGTCACCGCCAGTGTTTCAGGCATGCCGGGTCCCCCTTTGGGGCCTTCGTTGCGTATGACAATCACATCGCCCTCGTTGATTGACTGATCCCGCAGGGCGGCCAGGGCCTCGGCTTCCGACTCCATGATTCTGGCCGTCCCGCTGAACACCAGCATCTCCGGTTGCACAGCAGACTGTTTGACCACGGCACCTTCAGGGGCCAGGTTGCCAAAAAGCACGACGGTGCCGCCTTCGGGGATATAGGGTGCTTCCGTTGAGCGGATGACCTGGCTGTCGATGATTTCTGCATCTTCAGCAATCTGCCCGATGGTTTTTCCACTGACGTTCAGCGCGTCCAGGTTTAAATGGGCTTTCAGAGATTTCATCACCGCCGGTATTCCGCCGGCCCCATACAGATCAATGACCCCATGGGGACCGTTGGGGGAAATGCTCAGCAGGGTGGGTATCTGTTTATTATAGTCGTTGAACCGGGACAACGGCATGTCGATCTCCAGTTCGTGCGCAATGGCCGGGAGATGCAGGGCGGCGTTGGTGGAGCCACCGATGGCCAGATCCATCATGATGGCGTTTTCCAGCGCCCTGGCAGTCAGTATTTTTCTGGTGTTGAGCCCCTCCTCAACCATCGCCACGATTCGTTTCCCGGAATGTCGGGCCGCAACCTGTTTGTCCGGATGAAACGCGGGAATATTGGCCGTTCCCGGCAACGTCAACCCCAGTGTTTCAACCAGGCATTGAAAGGTGTTGGCCGTGCCCATAATCTCGCAGGCCCCACAGGAGGCCAGCACGGAGGTTGACCGGCGGAGGCGTTTGTCCTGGTAATCCAAAAATCGCACACTGTCGGTGCTGCCGGACATGAAACGGATATTCCAGGCGCTGGGCCCCCCTGTCAGAAAGATGGTGGGAAGATCCAGCCGGGCAGCGGCCATGATCATTCCGGGAATGATCTTGTCACAGCTGGCGATCATCACCACGCCGTCAAACAGCATACTTCTGATGTAAGTTTCCACCGTATCGGCGATGAGTTCACGCTGGGGCAGAATATAACGCATGCCTTCATGGCCTTCGGTCATGCCGTCACAGGGGGCCGGGACGTTGAACTCGTAAGGGATGCCGCCGGCAGCATGGATTCCTTCCTTGACCTTATTGGCCAGCGTATTCAGGTGCATGTGACCGGGATTCATCTCCGTGTGCGAATTGGCAACGGCAATGAGCGGTTTCTCCTTCAATTCTTCGATATCGGCACCGGTTCCGGCCACCATCATCTGTCGGATATGGCTGATGGGATAATCCTTATCATCAAAGATCGCACTACTTTTCGGTTTTTTCATGGTTTTTTATTCTGGCTGTTAGATTCCGCAAATAGGATGCAACAATGCTAAAAACGCATGGTCAGTCGGCGGTAAGACAGAGACCCCCCGCGCAGCTTCGAACGTGGCCGCCTGTCGAGGATGAGTTTACGCAGGAACTATCTGCAGGGTCAAGTCTGCTTTCATAACACCTCTTTTTGTATTGGATATTCATCTTCCCAACCGGTATAATAGTCTTTGGGAGTTCAGAATGGTGTCATTGTACCTGAACAGGGCACTCGCAAATTGCAGCCTTCTTGCGTTAAGAACTGCTAACTGAACCCTGCTGTTGACTTAAGGGCACCTCGATTCATTGAAATTATTGAGCTTGCGGCAACAACGGGTTGATATTTCAAGAAAGGCACGAGTCCATCCATGGAGCTCCGGGAAGCCATCCCTGGCTTCCAGGGTTCTTGAAAAGCGGAACCGTTGCTGCCTGGTCAAAAAAGGGTGTATAAGTCAGCGGCATTGATTCACTGAATCCATTAAAAGAAAATGATAGAGATCAATATTACAGAAAAGGCCATCCCTCAGCTGGTATCAATGTCTGAAAACAGGGGCAATAGCGTGTTCCGAATCGTTTTTGGCGGTCTGGGGTGAAAAGGAAGTAAACTAAAAATTGTTCTGGATGAACAAGATGAGGATGACGGCGTAATTGTCGCCGATGGGTTTCACTTTGTTTATAAAAGGAAAGAAAAGATATATATTCATAAAAGCACCATCGATATTGACCCCACGTCTCCTGACAACGAATTAAAAGTGATCCCCTGGTTCAACGGATTTAATGTGCTCTGTTCGCAATGAAGTTGGCAATGAGCCGGTCCGGTGGGCTGGCAATTCAGTTGGAAGCCATCTTTGACCAGGGTGATCAAGGTTCAGAAATAAACATAATCAAAGCCCGATTCATATGTGGTGAATAAACGTAACGATTCAGCATATACGCCATCAAATGAGCCGGAACCTGTATGCCATTGAACTCATTCTCGACAGGTGAGAAGCGAGGCTCGCAGCGTCGGTCATGCCCGTCTCTGAAGGCAGTTGTTGACTTCACCATCCTGGCAGCGTTTAACCACTCCCAATCCGCTCAATCACATACAGGTCCCAACTCTCTACTGACATCGTAAAGATGGTGAATAGTAACGAAAAAAAAGGAATATATTTTCCAGGATGCGGAAAAATGGATTTGTGGTCACTCCGGAAGATATGGAAACCCTGGACGTAAGCCACTGTGTAAATAAGAAGAGTCAATGATAATGGATACCGGAAGCAGTGAGGGTCTGATTTTTCAAATCCGGGACCATGATCAGTAAAAACGATGTCGAAATTGACGATCCAGAGATTGTTGAAGAGCTGGAACCACTTTCGATGACAGACTGAAGGGCCTCTTGATTAGCTGGAACTCAGTCAGCATCAACCCTTTGTGCGGTAAGCTCGATAATTTTAATGAATCACGGTGCCCTGAACAGACTGGCGGGACAGAAGAGTTGCAGTACCTCAGTTTCTGATTGAAGACGACAACGTTTACAGACGCGACAGCGCTTTCGAATCATGAAGATAAAAGATATTGAAGTACCATTTGAAAAAATAGACCCTGAAGTCCTGAGAATGCTGATCGAAGAGTACATCACCCGCGATGGCACCTTCTACGGGACAGCTGAAATGGATATGAAGGATAAGATTGAGATGGTCATTCGTCAGCTCAAATCAGGTGACATATTAATTACCTGGGATCTGGAGTCGCAGACAAGCAATATCGTGTTGAAAAAAGACATCGCTGAAAAGCGGGGCCGGGATCGTCAAAACCCTGGATAAAATCCAGAAAATGGGTCTGATTTTCTGGGCAGATATGAAGTTGAAGACGAAATCATTTCACGGGACCTTGACTCAGTGGAGCTCGGTCAGCATCGAAGCGTTGGTGTTTCAAGAACCCTGGAAGCCATGGATGGACTCGTGCGTTTCTTGAAAGATCAACGCTTTGGTGCGGTGAGTTCGATAATTTTAGTAAATCAAGGTGCCCTGAAGCTATTTTTCAAACGAAATAATCAGTTCGTTGGGTATAGCCTGCTTAAAATGGTAGTCATTGGAAATAAATATATCCACATCATTGAAAAGCCCCGAGGCAATAATTAAAGCATCACTGGTTCGAAGTTTTGACCAGTCGACTCTATTATCAGTCCCTATCTTGCTCAATACATCTAATGTGATTTCCTGACTCAGCGTATTGGGAAAATTCAGAAGATAGTCTTTCACCTGCATCGCATTGGATCTATATCCCTGTCTCAGCGGACCCTGCATGACTTCAGCGATGGTTACCATGGAAAAGACCGCTTGAATGTCTCCTTGCTCGATCAACTCGAACAGTAACCGGGAAAGACCTTCATATGGCTGGATAGAGTCGGTTAAATAAATGATAATATTGGTATCAATGAGTACCTTTGTACCCGTTGTCGTTTTTTTTAAATAGGATCGAGAAATGGTTTTCATTTATCATCCCGTTCACTATTGATAACTTGCGTGATATCTTCAGCGGATTCACCAAAACTTTTCTTTGTTAATCCTGCAAGTTTGTTTGTAAAGGATGCTACAGGTTGCATTATTATTTTATCATCTTCTCGAGTCAGTAATATTCTGGTACCTGCTTCAATTTTCATTTCCTTTCTGAGTTTCGCCGGTAATACGATAATCCCTCTGCTGGAAACAGTAACACCTGTTGATTTCATAATAACCCCCTTTTTTTAAATTTCTGATAAAAAAATTATTTCAGATATTTCAAAAAAAATCAACATTCAATGAAACTTACAGCTAAAACCGGTCAGCATAGTATCTCTGCTTAGCAGTGTCCGGTTAGCAAAACTATGGGCGTACCCATTGTTAAATCGTAACTATTCACCTGTATACGCCCCAAAGGTATTGTGTTTCAAGAAACG
>JAHJRI010000148.1 GCA_018830885.1 bacterium
GGTGTCGTAGAATGAATAAAACTGGTGCATTACAGAATATAAAAGTACTAGATATGGGGCAGGTACAGGCAGGCCCAATGTGTTCGGCTATTCTTGGTGATATGGGAGCAGATGTTGTTAAGTTGGAAGCCAAAACTGGTGATATTGCCCGCGGATCACTGCCTGCCGGAGGATATTTCGCGGTATTCAACCGCAGCAAAAGGGGGATAACCCTTGATCTTAAAAAGGGGAAAGATGTATTTTTAAAGATTGTCGAAGAGGTTGATGTCATTGTTGAGAATTTTCGACCCGGTGTAATGAAGAGGCTCGGCTTAGATTATGAGGAGCTGAAAAAGATAAATCCGAAATTGATATATGCGGCAATCTCGGGGTTCGGGCAGGTAGGTCCCTACAGCCAAAGAGGTGGATTGGATCCCATCGCGCAGGGAATGAGCGGTATCGTGAGCGTCACCGGATCCCCCGGGCGACCCCCGGTGAGATGCGGCGCTGCCATCTGCGATGCAATGGCTGGAATGAATGCAGCAATCGGGATATTGGCGGCGCTGAACTACCGGAACCTGACCGGCGAAGGTCAAATGATCGATGTTGCCTTGGTAGACGTCGGCGTAGCCGCCTTGTCCAGCGTAAACCAGGTCTATCTCTCGACGGGCGTCGTTCCGACAAGGCTGGGGAACGAAGTCATGGCCAGCGCTCCCGGTGGTTGTTATAAAACGTCCGACGGTGAAGTCTTACTCTATCCATATTGGAAACCGTTATGCGAGCAAATGGGGCGCCAGGACCTTTTTGAGGACCCTAAATATGCGACGCTTAGCGACCGTGATAAAAATCGGGAGGAGCTAAACGGTATAATAGAAGAGTGGACAAAGACAAAAACAGTGGACGAAGTGGTCACCATGTTTGCGGATAAACAAGGGGCAGTCGGCCCAATTTTCAATTTGGAACAGGTTGTCAACGACCCTCACATAGCAGGGGTGCGCAACATGTTTACTGAAGTTAACCTCGAAGGATTTGGTAAAGTGAAAATAACAAACCAGAACATCAAGATGTCCGGTACGCCACCATCGGTTTCTGATCCCCCTGGTCTGGGTCAACACAATGATGAATTCTATAAATCCCTGGGTTATACCGAAGATCAGATCAAGGAAATGGAAGAAAAAGGCATCATTTGATAACAAAATTGAAAAAACGAAAGGAGTGTATACTGGTTAGCCGGCTGATATCCCAGACAGGCAATGAGAGAATGATAAGATCAACCAATGATAAACAAAGGAAAATACAACATGCTCAAACGAATGAAAAAACTACAGGAATACTTAAACGGTCCGGAAAGCAAAGAGTTTTTGGAATACTATTCCGGAAAGCACTTCAATGGCAGCATCACGCTTATTGAGGAAAGGGAACCCGGGACGCTTCATTTCGAAAAAGGCCATGTAACGAAAGTAGAAGCAGGAATCCCGCAGGCAGGAGTGGACTTAGGTGTCGATTATTCAAAACGTGTCTGGGACGCTTTTCCTAAAGCACATAGAAGTACGCCGGCTATTTATGCTTCGTTTTCAACAAGTCCTGATTGTAACATCCTTGGAGATGACCCGATTCGCAATCGCCAATTCAATCACACCGTCGCACATGTGTGCCGCCTGTACTCCTATGTACGTGAAGATAAGGCCCTCTGGTCTGATATCCAGAAGCGAGATGCTGAGGTGCCTGCTTCGAACGGACCGGTTACCATCAAAGGCTTTTATCTGAGAGTAAACGGAATTAAGGTCTATGTTGAAACCAACGATGCGCCTGATGATAAAGCGACCATTATTTGTTTGCATACAGCGGGCAGAGACAACAGGCAGTATCATGATATGATGGAATTATTCGCGGGTAAGTATAAAATGTACACGCTTGATATGCCTGCGCATGGCAAAAGCTGGCCACTTCCTGGCAACAACGTAATCATGGATTACAAAACATATGGCAAATGGATTTTTGATATTACCAAGGCATTGAACGTCGAAAATCCAATTTACATCGGCTGCTCCATGGCTGGCGGCATCGTCTACCATATGGCACAAGAATATAATCCACGAGCTGTTGTTTGCATGCAGGGAAATGACAATACGTTAAGGAAAAGTCCAGTTGCCGAGGAGTGGGTGGCGATGCTTACCCATCCTGGTAATAACGTAGCCGTTACGCAGAGAGAGTTGTCCGATTCCATGATTGGAACCAAGACACGCCAGTCAAGAGTGGATTTCATCCGCTGGGGTGTAGAGTGCGAATCCGGATTGGTCAAATGCGGCGATTATACGGAAACAAACAACTTAAATGTCAGTGATAAAATGGATGAAGTGACGTGTCCTGTTTTGATCATTGAAGGCACTGATGATTTGACATATTCTGCAGAAATGGCCGAAGGAAGCTTTAAACGTCTAACAAACTGCAAAAATAAAAAACTCAAAAAAATAGACGGATACGGTCATTTCATTATCGTTGAAAATCCTGAAAAGGTTTGTGAATATATCGATGAGTTAATTCAGAGTTTATGAACTGACGATGAGCAGATTTAGCAACAGTGGTATGATCGCGATGGTGCAAGACCGTAGGTTGTCACTGCTGTTACCCAAAGATTATAAGGCGAAGGAAAGATGATGAAAAGAGCATATGCCGACATTCCTGAAGGACAAATGCACTATAGACATGCAGGGAATGGTGATCCGGTTGTCATGATCCATATGTCTGGAAGTTCTTCCGACGAATTTGAGGAGGTTGGTGCGTTTTTAGCAGAACACTATTCCGTTTATGCGCTTGATTTGCTTGCATTTGGCAGCTCGGACAAACCTCCGCGAAAGTATACAATGGCTGAA
>JAHJRI010000149.1 GCA_018830885.1 bacterium
CTCCGTGAATCCGAGTCATGGGCGCAAAACGGGTCGCGGGCCGGCACGATCCTGTTACCGAACAAACGGTTCGGTCGGCACCAGATCCAGCTGAAAAACCGCTTCATCAGAAAAGGCTTTCTACAGAAAAGAGAGCCCTGGATCAATCATCTGGTCAATGAAGAAGAGGACTGGCGTGAAGAAATATACCTCTTTCAACTCATTTTCAAGACAGGCGCCCAATGTCTAAAAACGATTGCCACCATCCATCAGGATCTGACCACCCAGCTGATTCCGGAATTTCATCAGGCAGAGGAGGCGATTACAGAATCAGTGTCACTGATACAGGGCAGTGCCGGTCAGGCAGATGAGGAAACAATGAAAAATTCCCTTCGCAAAGAGAGTTTTTCCCTGAACCGAAGCCTGAAGCGACAGCTGCTGCCTTCCCTGGCGGACCGTCTGCTTTCCAACCGGTCCGTTCCGGCAATAACGGAATTTCTGGACTATTCCCAGGCGGCCGTGGGCCAGCTTCCGGAAAAAATGCGGGTCTATCAGGTGAAAGATATGACGCAGATACCGCCGAATTCAGAAATGGTCGAGTTGCCCATCCGTGATCTGGTTGAAAAACAAATCCTGATAAAATTTAAAACCGGTGCTGACAAATTGCTGGCGGAATTGAACGAAACCCTCGAAACCGCCCTGATACGGGTATCAGAGATCGAACAGATTGTGAGCTTTACCGGTGAATCCGCGCTGAAACTGCTTGAAGCCGACGCCTTTGACCCGGAGGCAACCCGTACGGCCGTTGATGGCCTGGGACGGGCAGTGGAAAAAATATCCTCCCTGGTCGCAGATCTGCGGAACGCCACCACTGAGACCGGTAGCGGTCTGATCCAACAGACCCGCTCCTTCATCCAGGAAATTGAGAACCTGATCCACAATGAGAAGCTGATTCAACTTCATTTTCAAATTGTCCGGACACAGCTGAAGCATCGGTTCCTGAATCTTCGCCGTTCTCTCTGGGCCCGTATGACCACTGCAGTGCGGTCTGGCTGGACTATTGTCGTGCACTCACTGGCATGGGTCAAAGGGCGCATGCAGAAGGTGAAGGTAGTCACGGGATTTGCAGACGAGATCGATAATTCAGAGGAAAAACTGCAGCGACAGCTGGCCCAGACCTGGCAGACCATCGAAACCCTGCCCTATATCTACGTCCGGCTGTTCAGCCTGGAGCCCCTGGTGGACGATCAGTTCTTTGCGCAGAGGGAAACGGAGATGGCGCAGTTGCAGGCGGACTTCAGTCTCTGGAGCAATAATCAATACATGATCACAGCCGTAATTGGCGAGAGAGGGGCCGGTAAAACGACACTGGTCAACATGGCCGAGAAAAGGATTTATTCCGATCTCCCGACCGTCTGGATTCACGCGGCCAGAGTCGATGCGACCGTTGAGCGGTTTCTGAAGCTGTTCAGGGAGATTTTCACGGATTTCAACGGATCCAGTTTTTCAGATCTGGAGGTCTATCTGGCAGCCTTGAAAAAACCGACCGTCTGCGTGATCAAAAAACTGCATCTGCTGTTTTTAAAGACAATCGACGGATTTGATTTGATTGAGCAGCTGCTTCTTCTGATGAACCGCACATCGAAAAAAGTCTACTGGATTGTCACCTGCAACCAGCACAGCTGGGACTATCTGAACCGGGTGATTGGGATCGGGAGCCATTTTCCCAGCATCATCCAGTTTTCAAGTATGACCGGGAGCGAGCTCGAAGATGTCATTCTCAGGCGACACAAGGTTACCGGGTACAAGCTGTTATTTCAGGCAGACCGCAAAATCCAGGCCAACCGGCGCTATAAAAAAGCCACCACCGAACCGGACAGGCAGAAAATCATCAGCGACATCTTTTTTAAACAACTGCAGGAATCCGCCCAGGGAAATATCACCATGGCCATTCTGTTCTGGCTCCTGTCCATCCGGAAGATTGACCGGAACAGGCTGATCATGAACGCCCATATCGACCTGGATTACCTTTTCTTGAATCAGCTCTCACAATCCGAGCTGTTTTCACTGGGATCCCTGGTTCAGCATGAAATACTGTCCGAAGCAGACCATGCCCGCATCTTCCTGCAGAATGAGATCAAAAGCCGTCAGCAGCTGAAAATTCTTGCCAACAAGGCCATTCTGGTTGAAGATCCGCCCGGTCAGTTTAAAGTCAATCTGGCCATCTACCGCCCCCTGGTTCAATTGTTAAAACGGAATAAAATCCTGTACTGAGGAGATCATGATGCGGAAATTCATTGTCGGTCTATTGCTTGTTCTGACCGGACTGCTCTATCTGACTGTGGCGGGGGCATCTGCGCCGTCGCAGGCTGCTGATCACACCAGTGCTGTCAAGGTTGCCCCCAATCCTCAGACCGATACCACTGCCCCGATAGCGACGGCTCTGAAAAAAACCACCCCCAAGATCGCCTGGTCCATTTCCATGGGAAAAATCCTCTGGGCCATACTGATTCTGATGATTGCCTATCTCATCATTAAATATGTCACCATTATCCTGGAACGTCTGGCAAATCGCTGGGTTAACCTCCGCCTGTCCATCAAGCGGCTGATTCCCTTTATCCGGGTTGCAGGCTGGACATTTATTATCTATACCGTCATCGCCGATGTGTTTGCGCCCCCCATAGAAACACTGCTGGCATTGACCGCATCAGCCGGTATCGCTCTTGGCTTTGCTTCCCAGGATATTCTGAAAAATATTTTTGGCGGGATCATGATCCTGCTGGACAGACCCTTTCAGGTGGGTGACAAAATACAGGTCAAGGACCATTACGGCGAGGTTTTGCAGATCGGCTTGCGGACCGTGCGGATCGTCACCGCGGATGACTCGGTTGTCTCTATCCCCAACAGCGATGTCGTCAGTCAGCCCGTTTCCAATGCCAACAGCGGTGAGTTCAACTGCCAGGTCGTGGCAGAGTTTTTCCTTCCCTTCGATCTGGATCTGATCTTGCTCAAGAAACTGGCTTTTCGCGCCGCTGCCGTATCCCGCTATGTCTACCTGAATAAGCCGATCAGTGTCATATTCAAAAACGAGGTGTCCCAGGGTCGATCGATATTGAAAATGCGGTTGAAGGCGTATGTTCTCGATATCCAGTTTGAACACCCGTTCGCCAGTGAAATGACAGAAATTGTGATGACTGAACTGGTGAAGCGGAAAATGATTCCGGAACAGGGGGTTGCCGGCGGTCAACCGGAAGTGGCATCTTTGGAACCATCGCTGCCGATCTGACTGCCACGGGTTCCCTGGCCGCCTTTTTTCAGGCTCTCATCAATAAAACAGTAAGGATCCACATCCCGGGAAATATCCTGACCGGAGCTGTCGGACACTGCCAGGCACCCCCCGCAGACGGGGCGAATAACGCAGCCCTCGCAACCGGAAGATCCCCGCCGGTAAGCTGTTGCCTCGGCGGAATCATATATCGCCGTCAGGCTCTGCTGATAAATGTTGCCAATACAGGATGGAAATTTTCGGCAGGCGTGCACTTCCCCGTCCGGCAACAGCGAGACAAAGTTAAAGGCCGCCCCGCATCCGAAACCGGTGCATCCCCCTCGCAGGGGCTGGTTTTCTTCGTATTGGA
This sequence comes from bacterium, assembly GCA_018830885.1. Taxonomy (GTDB): domain Bacteria; phylum SAR324; class SAR324; order XYD2-FULL-50-16; family XYD2-FULL-50-16; genus JAHJRI01. The sequence goes on from JAHJRI010000149.1 coordinate 3,615, forward strand.
GGATGTTAAACAGGGATTCCTTAAAACTGAGACAGGGGTTGTTTTCTGCCGCATGGGTATATTCAACCAGAAAATCGCGGTAGGCGCTCACCTCTGCGCAGGCCAGGGAGGCACCCTCGCCAACCATGGAAAGGCGATTGAAGGTAAACAGATCGGTTCTGTCTCTCAACACCTCGGCCAGTGGCAACACCTGATCCATGTTTGCCCGGGTCAACGTCAGCATCACCATCGCATAGATGCCCTTCTCCCTTAAACTGTCCAGAAATCCCAAGGCACGCGCATAACTTCCCCGGCCCCGAATCATGTCGTTATGCTCCTGAAGCCCTTCCAGACTGATCTGGTAAAACTCCGGCATCTGGATGGCTATCAGTTCCCGGATGATCTTGTCCGGCATGGGGTTGCCCAGTATCGCCGTTAAAAACCCCCGCCTGGCAGACTCTCGATATAGCTCCAGAAAATCCGGGTGGAGCAGGGGGTTGCCCCCGGAAAAACTGACCTGGGCCTGAACGTGATTGATTCTGGTGAATCGGTCCAGTTGATCCAGCACCATTAACCCCTGCTCCAGTGAAACCGCTTTCCGATCACTGCGGTCATAGCAGTGTTTGCAGGCCAGGTCGCATTTCTGGGTGATGTGCCACTGCAGTGTGAAATAGGCGGTGCGGCGAAATTCTGCTGCCCCTTCGAAATCGCCCTCGGGAAAATCCACCGGTCTAACCAGTCTGGAGACCGGCTCCAGGATAAGTCCCCTGCTGGCGGCCCGAGACAGGATCTGGCGGATGTCCCGTACCGACACCCCGGCTTCCTGGGCGACTGCTTCGGCCACCAGTCCCTCAACCACTATTTTAAGGGCCAGCAGATCGTGATTGTCTGCCACTGCCAGGGTCGTCTCGTCCCCTGCAGGCTGTCGGAAGACGAGGATGACCTCTTCCGCGGGTTCCGGAACCGTAGCGGGATCATGCAGAAGATTCACCCGGTGTTTCCATTGCAGGGGCAGGACCTGCAGCGTGGGATTGATCACCGGTTCATCGGTCGGTGGAGAAAAAGAGATGTCACTGGTGCGGACAACGGTTGATGCCAGTTCAATGCGCGCCAGGTCTCCCAGATAGGGGAACCGGTGAACAGCATGGGCATTTTCTGAGAGCAGGTCGGGGAAGGTTGAGATGTCGATGCCCTCTGGGTCAACTTCGGGATAGAGTGAGCAACAGACAGGAAACACATCTTGCAGCGATCTGGTCCGTTCATTCACCATAGACGCCTTTCACGTCCTGTTGTTGTTTCGTGAAAAGCCGGTAACCATGGGGGTCACCGGCTTCCTGAAATTGAGTATGCAACTGCATACTGAGTGTTTAGCTGCTTCAGCCACTTCCGGCTTTTTTCTTCTTTTTTTCATCATCGGTACCTACAGTACCGCTTTTGGTGCCCGTTCAACCACTGGCAGGCTTTTCAGTACCAACTGTACTTTTAGTCGCCGTTCAGCCGCTGCCCGCTGGAGCGGATTTTTCCACGCCAGTGCCCCCGGCACCGGTCGTTCCGGTTCATCCGCTTCCTGAATTGGTGCAACCGGTCAGGGCGGCACCCCCTGCGCCGATCAAGCCAACAATGCTCAATCCGGCCAGAAATTTCTTAAAGTCCAGGCTATCCATACTGTTCTCCTTTTCAAATTTGAAAGCTGCAGTCAATCCTGAAACATGACAAACCGCATTCCTGTTGCTTTGGAATACAGGTGAAATTTACCGGGCCCCCCTTTTTTTGTCAAGGTCTATAAATATACAATGTCGTTAAATTAAGGGGCTTTTCTCAATTGTCAGAGCACCATAGGGGTGTCATTGCAAGAACCTTGGAAGCCATGGAGGGTTTCCCGGAGTTCCAGGATGGATTTATGCGTTTCTTGAAATGACATCCCTATGGTGTGGAACAGGGTTAAGTTGACGACATTGTATAAATATAGGAAATCGCGATATAATGATTATAGATCCTTTGGGGGTAGCCAGAAAACGACAAATTCGCAGCAAGCCGTAAAAACGCCATCCCAGCGATTGCCAGGGTTCAAAGGGGTTTGAAAGGCGGCTTTTTGGGGCACGATGAAACCCCCTGATCAGGCCACCGTAAAAAGGACACCAGGAACCAGCGGTTTAATGGATTCTATTCAAACGCCTGAAATTTTCTCATGAATTTTCGGTCAATATAGTCTTTTATGGAAAAGGCCAGTCTGCCCTTGAATGTCACCCGGTTTTTGTGAAAGACACCCTGGCCACCACCCAGATTATAGATCAGCAGGTAGTCACCCCCCGGGTCAAAGGCCTGCAACGATTTTCCTTCAAGTCGCGCCAGCAGGTTATGCAACAGGACCGTGTTCTGCCGGACGGCATACACCCCCACTTTATTCAAGGGCCGGGGCAGGAAATGGATGCAGTCGCCGCCTCCGAACAGTTCCGGGTAGGTCTCGTTTTGAAGAAACTGATTGACAGCCAGTCCTCCGTCCGGTCCGACCGGCAGGCCCGAATCGGCAAAGAGCGTGGATGGACGGACCCCGAAAGCCAGGACTACCAGGTCCAGTGCCACCGTTTTCCCGGATGCCAGTATGATCTGGTGATCGCTGATTACCCTGGCATAGTCGTCCTCCAGGATCTGGATACCGCGCCGGGTCAGAATCTGTCTGATCTTTTGTCCGATTGGAGGAGAAAACCTGGAAAAAAATTCACTCCCTGAAAAAATGGTGATATTGGGCATGATGCCCTTCTGTTTTCTGACGAGCTGCCAGATATTTCCCGAAATCTCAGCTGCAGAGGGACCCCCGCCGATGATACCGATGGCGATCCGGTCAGCAGCCGTCCGCTGGATGATCTCTTTCTGCAGTGCCTGCAGCCGTTCAATCGGTTTTGAGGCAAAAACCTGTTCGGCTCCTTCAACCACGCCGGTCTGTGGAACAAAGCTCCCTGCATTGCAGGAAAGCACATCATACCTCAATGCACGGCCGGATTTCAAATGAACCATTCTATTTTCCGCTTCAATCCGGACAGCAGTGTCCAGGACAAAGATTCCTCCCTGTTTCTCAACGACGCGTCGTGTTCTGAACCGGATATCATCGGGGGTATAGGTTTTTCCAAGCATGCCCGGACCCATCCCCGAATAATAGTGATGTTCCGATGGCGCGATGACCGTCAGTTCATGCCCCCGTGCTCTGATATGCTCAATATTGGCCAGTGTTGCCATATGGGCATGACCACCGCCAATCAGGACCAGTTTTTTATTCATCATTTTATGTGATCGCTTCCTTGACTATCCATGCCAGCGGCATTCTCGACTTATGGCTGAAATAGCACCCGCTGTAGTTTTTCTTTTCCCGTTGCAACGAGACTGTCCGTCTCATTGTACATGGCCTCATGTTGTTCAGACTGACATTTCCAAAGATACCCGCAACATCGATTTTCTCCGGAAACCCGTGTCCACGGTGATCGATCATAAGGAATCGACTTTTGTGTGTCAAGGTGAGATTCAACAATTCTCAGCCTGTCCATTGGAAACCCCTCAGCGGTGAATTTTGGCGGGTTGGATTCTGGAACAGCGTTTGAACGCACAACGAGTATAACGAATGGTGTTGTCTGAACGCGGCTGGTTTGAACAGACTTCCACAAAGACAGGATGGAACGGGTGGTATCGGTCATCAGGGGAATGGTTCCCCGACCGGCAGGGTGCTGATGGATGCCGGCACATCGCCATGTGGCCCGGCAACCACCCATCAGGACTTCAGGAGATATGGATCACTCCCAATCCTCCCATTCATCGGCTCTTATTTTGACTTTTCCACGGTCTCGCCTGTCAGAACGCTTGGCCAGTTTGGATTCAGGATCATATTCTTCCATTTTCAGTACCGTTTTTCTCCGTTTAGTAGAAAAATCTAATTCTAAAAACTCGTCGTGATGGTTGGGCGATTTGCCACGTGTTTTTTTCTTCATTGTTTTTTCTTGTTTATTCAAAGCGCAATGGTTTATATCGTTTTTCCGTTTTCGAATACCGATCAACCATGAAAGCATCGTTCTGATCGACCTTTCACGCAGATCAAGGCTATTTATGACTCAAAAGAGCTGATTTTTCATGTTCGTCGGAACATGTCAGGGCTTCTAAAATAGCTTTATTACCCCATTGATTCAAAGTTATCGAAATTATCTGATCATATTGCAAACCCATTGTTTGAAATTACGTTCCAGGTTCCGGTTTGTAAAATCGGAACCGGTGATTCAAATATTTCCAGAAAAAGAACTTCCAGTTCTGATTCTGTCGTATCAGTGAACAGTTCGATACTGCTGTTCACCGGGCCCCCCCTGCCTGGCCAGGTGTTCCCGTTTATCACAATCCGTCTGTCCGGTTGGGACAAATGTCTTGTGAAAGGATTAGCCTTTGCAGATCGACGGGCATCAGCCCGGATGGCTGCCGTTCAATCATCAGCAGCTGACATTCCAGGTCCGATACCATAGCGGTTGCGGCGTCATCCATTTTTCAGAATCGTCTATGCAAGATTATGCCCAGTTAAGAACCTTATAACTGCAAACGGTGATAAAATCGTCTTTATTCCTTTTATCGAGCACACCCTCCATTTGAACAGGACTTCGGATATGATTTAACAGGCTTTTTCCCATGCCATCCATATTGATTCGGTATTCATGTTCCCCGGCGGTGGTAAGGGCGATCATGGTCACATTGTTCAACTGATCCCAATCACAGGGGATGATGATTCCTTTCAATCGTTTAAGTTTCCCCATGGCATCATCCTCCTCTGATATGTTCCTGAATTCAATATGGTATTAGAAAATCATGGTGTTTAATTAGTGATGTTTTTGTCGATGGACCTCAATGCTCCGGTATTTGCAAAATGGCTTCTCCCACCGAGTTTCGGTATGGTGGGATCCGTCTTCACGATAAATGACCAGAGCAGGTTCCACCCCCTGTCTGCAGGGGCATGAGTAACCTGGTTTCTCTTGTGACTGATGAATGTTTCAAATCCCATGCCAATTTACAAGTATATGATATATAAGTAAAAAAAATTAGATCAGGATGGGATTAGGACACCGCAGTTCCGAAAAATAGCAGCCTTTGGTCCCGTATCATCATCAACGTCCAGGTGAATCCATCTCCTGGGAAACAGGGTCAGGGTGATATCTGTTGAAGAGAGGCTCGACACAGAGATAGGAGCTCAATTTCAGTTTGAGACCGCGGGGCTGGTTTCAGGACAAGAGACATACCCTGCAGCAGACTTGGTGATTCCATAACTATCGGTATTCGGTATCGGGATCGTCCGTCCGGGATTCTGTGATGGCGGTGTAGTATTGAGGCATACGGTCTTTCATCAAATCCATTTCAACCTCACCGAGTTCAATGACCATCTCTTTTTGATCAGCGATGGCAAGATCAATTTCCGCGAAAATGATATCTTCCTGGTCGCTGGATGCCTGGGTAATGACCTCGCCCCATGGGTTGACGATCTTGCTCAAGCCGGTGTAGAGGGATCCGTTTTCCGTCCCCACACGATTTGCCCAGGCATAGAAAACCCGGTTTTCATACGCCCGGGCTTTGATCAGGACATCCGTTATTTCCTGCATGGCCATGGTTTCACTCGTCGGGACCACGATAAGCTGTGCTCCCAGGATGGCCAGGCTTCGGGCGCTTTCCGGGAACCGCTGGTCATAACAGATGTTGATACCAAGCCGGACAAAAGAAAGGTCGATCACGGAAAACCCCATATTACCCTTCAACAGAAACCGGTCGGCACCGAAAGCCGGCAGATGAACCTTGCGATAGCGGGGAAAATGACCGCTCACACCAAATACGCCGACGGTGTTATAGATGTCACCATCATCGTTTTCGATGAATCCGATTGCGGCTATCACCCCCAGTCGCCTGCAATGGTCATCCAGCGAGGTGATGACCGGACTGGTCTCTTCCAGGGCACTCTTCCGTGTGGTCTCGACATCATCAAACTGATATCCGCACAGGCTTAGTTCGGGGAAAACGACCAGTTCGGCGCCCTCCCCGGCGGCGAGATTCAGGATGTCAATCACCTTTTCATGGTTGGCCTGGATGTTTCCCAGTGCGATGTCGATCTGACAAAGGGCGATTCGAATCATGATGATTTCCCTCAGCCTTCTGTCGGTTTTAAGGCTTTGTCCTGCCTTACCATGACCAGTGTCACGGGACAACGGCGCACCAGTTTCTGGGTGGTGGATCCAACCAGCGTATCGACCAGCTCGGTCCGGCCCTTGTCAGCAACACATACCAGATCCGCTTCCACTTCAGGAGCCGCTTTAATAATTTCCTGAAAAGGCACGCCGGTGCGAATCAGATATCGTGTTGGACATTCACCGAGTTTATGCCGTGCCATGAGCTCGGTCATGTTCTTTTCTCTTTCTTTGTGCAACCGTTCAATCAGGCCTTCAAAGGAGAGTTTGTCCGTCAGGATCTTGAGCTTCTGATAGGTATAGGCGATGCCATCAATATCCCGTTGATTGATCACATGAATCAATATGAGTTCCGCCCCCAGTTTTTGAGCCAGGGTGGCTGCATGCGCCACGACCTGGTCCGAGTACCTGGAAAAATCGACCGCGGCCAGAATATTTCGGAAAGTTTTCATTTTTCTCCTTGTAGAATGATCACTGTTTCAACCTGTTTCCCCGGACAAAAAGATCCGGGGTCGATCAACGAAGGGAATTGGATCTGCTTCCTACTTCGGCTTTGCGTGTACGGTTCCCTCGGTCGTTATCAGCAGTCCGGAAACAGAAGCCGCATTCTGGAGAGCCAGTTTTGTGACTTTTGTTGGATCAATGATGCCTGCTTTGATCATGTCGACATATTTTTCACTGGCGGCGTCAAATCCGTGGCTTCCTTTTTTCTCCTTAATGGCGTTAACAATCACAGAGCCATCCAGCCCCGCATTGATTGCGATTTGTCTGGCCGGTTCTTCCAGGGCCCTGGCAATGATCCGGGCACCGATTTTCTCGTCACCGTCCAGTTTGGCGATCAGTTTCTCAACGGCCTTCTGGGTCCGGATATAGGCAACGCCGCCACCGGCGATGATACCCTCTTCCACGGCAGCCCGTGTTGCGTTCAAGGCGTCCTCCACCCGGGCCTTTTTCTCCTTCATCTCGGTTTCCGTGGCAGCACCCATCTTGATAATCGCCACTCCCCCGACCAGCTTGGCCAGTCTTTCCTGCAGCTTTTCCCGGTCATAGTCTGATGTGGTTTCACCCATCTGGACGCGCATCTGGTCGACCCTGGCTTTGATGGCTGCCGGGGCCCCCCCACCCCCAATGATCGTGGTGCTGTCTTTAGCCACTTTGATCGTTTCGGCCCGGCCGAGCTGGGACACCTTCAAGTCCTGGAGTTGCATCCCGCGCTCTTCAGAGACCACTTCGCCACCGGTCAGAATAGCAATATCCTCCAGCATCGCCTTGCGACGATCTCCAAAACCGGGGGCTTTGACCGCACAACATGTCAAGCGGCCTTTCAATTTATTCACCACCAGGGTCGCCAGCGCTTCTCCGTCAATGTCTTCCGCGATGAGTACAAACGGTTTCCGTTCTTTGGCGATCTGCTCGAGCAACGGCAAAATATCCTTCATATGGGAGATTTTTTTCTCACTCAATATAATATAGGGGTTCGATAATTCACATTCCATATTCCCGGTGTCGGTCACAAAATAGGGAGAGAGATAGCCCTTGTCGAACTGCATCCCTTCCACCATTTCCAGGGTGGTTTCCATCCCCTTGGCTTCCTCAACTGTAATCACGCCGTCCTTGCCAACCTTCGCCATCGCTTCAGCGATGATGTCGCCGATGGCAGCATCGTTATTGGCAGAGATGGTGCCGACCTGTGCGATCTCCTTGTTGTTTGCCACCGGTTTGGAAAGTGACGCCAGCCCTTTGACAACCACCTCAACCGCCGCATCGATGCCCCGTTTCAGTTCCATCGGGTTGGACCCTGCAGCAACACTTTTGACGCCCTCTGCGAAGATCACCTGGGCCAGCACTGTAGCGGTGGTTGTGCCGTCGCCGGCGCCATCCGAGGTTTTGCTGGCGACCTCCTTGACCATTTGCGCCCCCATGTTTTCAAGCTTGTCATCGAGCTCGATCTCCTTGGCCACGGTGACACCATCTTTTGTTACCAGCGGGGCACCGAAGGATTTTTGAATGATGACATTCCGTCCTTTGGGTCCCAGGGTGATTTTGACGGCGTCGGCCAGCTGATTGACGCCTTTCATCAGGTCTGCCCTTGCGGCAACCCCCTGATTGATAATTTTAGACATACGATTTCTCCAGGGTAAATTGAAAACTCGGGTCGCGGAGATTTCGATTCCTGTCAAAATTGGAATCGAATGTTCCGAATACAGATGCGATTATCGGAGCTCTCCGTTCCGATTCTTGAAATCCGACAAATAAGACATTCAAAACGGGATCATTTTTATTCGCGTGTGCTCATCACATCCACTTTTTTCATCATCACGACATCCTCATGATCGATTTTGATCTCAGTACCGGCAACCTGACCGAAAATGATGCGGTCACCGACCTTCAGCGTCAATAGTACCAGCGACCCATCCTCTTTCAGCTTACCTTTCCCGACAGCAATCACTTTCCCTGCCTGTGGCTTTTCCTTAACCGTATCGGGAATCATATTGCTGCCGGCAGTCATTGTTTCTGCAGGGGCTCGTTTGATAATAACCCTGTCCTATAATAATGGTCGTATCATCACAATCTTCTCAAATCCTGTTTTTTAAGCAAGATTGCCCCTGCTGTTGTTTCGTCAGGTACAGGACCTTTTTCGGGGTCCTTTTAACAAGTCCCCTGTCGTATAATTGCACTTTCAGTGCCAGACAGTGACGGTGGAAATCGGCCTAAAAAGCCATCAGAGTAGGGCTTTGACAGCGGGGCAGTGACAGGGCCAGAGCTCGTAAACGGTCGGGCAGGACGGACGGGTCTGCCTCGAAAAAGTCAGCGTTGCCTGGGGAATCAAAAATCAATTTCTAAATTGGGCTTATTGGCATTGAAAATGAATAATGTCTCCCGAAAACAAGCGCTTCCATGCTGACTCACAATGGCTTATATTTTAAGATGAACATCACTGTTCATCACCGTTTTCGATCCAGGGGATCCGAGATCTGTCTGCAATTGACCGCATTTTCGACGTTCTTCACTGCGAGTCTCGCGAATTCAATTGACAGTGCCATTCTGGCGATACAGACCGACTCCCAGTCCGTTCAATCGCATACAGATCCCGGGTCCCTTTTCAGAACACATGCTGAAGCGTTAGAAACGAAGGGTGCACCAAATATGTGTGGGTACTTGTAAGCGGATAGAGGTTGTTTGTTCAGAAAACCCTGGAAGCCAGGGATGGATTCCAGGAGCGCCAAGGATGGATACATGCGTTTTTCTGAATAAATAACCTCTTGAAGCGGTTATGATCACAACCCCACATGTTTTTGGTGCACCCGAAACGAACCGGTGTTTGACAAGATACTGAATGTCAGTGGCAGAATAAGAAAACGGTCGATAATCGGCTGTTTTTTTCCGGACAGGGTCACTGGCAAACTTCCGGTTCAGTTTTAAAAATGGACTTGTTCGACAACAAGCACCCTTTCAATTATTTTGAGGACCAACAAAATGGATCATCGAAAATCAGGAAATGTTATCGTATATGGCCTTTTACTCGGGTTGATCATTGCGGTTTGTGTCATTGTATATCTTTTGTTTTTCAGGGCTGTAGAAGTGAAGAAGGAGCCGCCGTTAGTGATCGAAGAGCCGGTCTCCACTGACATTGAGGAAAAAATAGAAAAAATCAACCAGTCGGATGAAGCGTATCTGATGAAGCGGTATGGCAGACTGGAGACTTTGTTCGGGAAATGTGATCCGAAAATGGAACGCAAGGCGATTGACCGCAGACTGGCCTGTATTCGGAAGGACCCCAAGGCATTGCGGTTCTGGAATGATATCCAGATAGCGGAAATGGAGGTTAAAGCCATGCTCCTGAAAAAAGATATCAAGGGCCTCTTAGCCTATCTGAGTTGTGACGCCAATGACCTCACCTGGTATGAACTGCATTGCGAAGCGGACCGGATCCAGGTTCAGGTTGAGCACCTGAAACATTTTCTGGTCTTTCTGGACCGATCAGGAAAGGATGTGCTGCAGAAGGCTGTCTGGAAGCAGCGAAAACCGGACCCGCGCCTGTTTCGTAACCCGAAATGGATTCTGCGGTCCAGACTGGTAAATGATCAGTTCAAGCTGATCGGGCCCTGGAAAAGCGATCCCCACCCGACTGAAAAAGGAACGTTGATCCTGCTTGAACAGCAACTGGACGGCAGGATCTATATTGTGGGGATTCCGATTACCGGCACTTCTGAGGAATAACAGACATCCGGGACAGGGGAATGGTGGACTGCAGGAATGCAGACAGGAATTTGAAAATCGGTGTTCAGTCAGATTATTGAACCATCTTTACCAGTAACATGAAGGAAGGTTTTATACATGTCACGAAACGGCTATCATAAACTCAGAAAATACATCCTGCTGAGCATGATCCTGGCTCCGGCAATTATTTACGTGCTGGCCCTCGGTATCGGTTATTTCTATTTTGCCGAGTCTCTGAGAAACAGCACCCTGGAGACAATGAAACGCCTTGTCAAGGATCACCGGCAGTCGATTGAGTCCTTTCTGGACGAAAGACGTGGAGACCTGTCGTTTATGATGGATGTCTATACCTTTGAAGACCTGAAAAACCCTGCTCAACTGCAGAAAGCCTTGAAACAGCTGCAAAGAAAATCGGGGGCCTTTGTTGATCTGGGTGTTTTTGATAACACCGGCGTTCATGCTGGATACCAGGGACCATATGACCTGACGGGCAGGAACTATAAGGATGAGAGCTGGTTCAAGGAAGTCATGGAGAAAGGGGTTTATGTCAGCGACGTGTTTCGCGGTTTTCGTAATGTCCCCCACTTTGTGATCGCCATCGTCAATCGAACCGGAGCGAAAAGCTGGATTATCCGATCGACCATCGACAGCCAGATGTTCAACTCTCTGGTAGAACATGTCAGCATCGGTAAGACAGGTGAAGCCTATATACTGAATTCCCGGGGAGTATTGCAGACGAGAAGCCGTGCCGGCGGTGATCGGATTGAGCTGTCTGTCGAGGCGGCGGAACCGGCTTTTTATCATGAGGGAATCCGTATTTTTGAACAGACCGGGGCGAACGATGCGCTCTATTTGACGGCAACCACCTGGTTGAATGAGCGTTCCTGGATGCTGGTGGTGCGCCAGGAGAAAACAGACGCATTTCAGGCACTGAATTCGGCCACAATCATCATAGCTGTCATCACCGCCATTGGTATCCTGATTATCATTCTGGCATCGGTGATCTTGTCTGCAGGTATTGTCAGACGGATGGAACAGATGGATCTGGAGAAAGAAAAACTCAGGTTTCAGCTGATTCGTGCTTCAGGCCTGGCCGAATTGGGAGAACTGGCAACGGGATTCGCCCATGAAATCAACAACCCCCTGCAAATCATCAAGAACGAGAAATCCCTGATAGAAATGAATCTGAAAGAACAGCAGGATGCCGGGTTGACCGAAAAAAACAGGACCATGGAAGAGGTTACGGATTCCCTGAACCAGATCAATCTACAGGTGGAACGGTGCGCTAAAATAACCCAGGCTATCCTTAAGTTCGGCCGGGCCAGCAATTTTGAATCCACAAACATCAACCTGGTAGAGTTCATTTCCCAGATTACGTCCATGGTTGAGAAAAGAGCGGGTGTCCATGGCATTTCATTTATCCAGGAACTGCCGGAAGGATTAAAACCGATTGTGGGGGATCCCGCGCAATTGCAGCAGGTCTTTCTGAACCTGATCAACAACGCCGTCGATGCCGTGATCGAAAAACATGGGGCATCCGGCGGAAGCATCAAGCTGTCCGTCTCCCAGGATGATACCGGGAAGACATCCGTTTTGATATGGGATAACGGGGTCGGCATCAGCCAGGAAAATCTGGGGAAACTGTTTACGCCGTTTTTTACCACCAAACCCGTGGGCAAAGGAACGGGTCTTGGTCTGGCAGTATGCTACGGTATTGTGAACAAGATGGGGGGTACCATGGATGTCACCAGTACTTCTGCAGCGGGGACCACCTTTACAGTGAATTTTCCGCTCACGGTTGGTTGATGGATTCAACCGCCTCCAACGGTCAAGCATCTTTATCAAATCGTAAATAATTGTATAAAAGGGATAAAAGTCATGGACCAGATAAAAGTCCTATTGGTGGACGATGAGGAGCGTTTTTTGAAGACAACAGCAAAGTTGCTGCAGAAGAAGGGCTTTGCTGTCCAGACCGCCGGAAACGGCCTGGAAGCCCTTGATATCCTCAAGCAGGAGTCGATTCATGTGACGCTGCTGGATGTGAAAATGCCCATCATGGACGGGCTTGAAACCCTCAAGATCGCCAAACAGCGTCACCCCCTGGTGGAAATGATCATGCTGACAGGTCATGCGACGGTTGAGGCGGCGATGGATGGACTCAAGTCGGGTGCTTTCGACTATATCATGAAACCTGCTGATATTGATGAACTGGTATTAAAGATTAAGGATGCCCATGCCAAGCACCTTTTACAGACTCAGAAAAGAAACGAGCTGGAAAAGGCCAAGCGAGATTGAAAATCCGTTCATTCTCAAAGGCATCTGCGCAGCGGAGAATCCGAAAAGAAGCACCGCATTCCGAGACTTTCACAAGATAAGCGGCGGAGTCCCAAAAGGGGATAAAGCTTACTTCAATCAGAGGAAAATCCATAAATGACCCAAAAGATCAACGTGATGATGGTGGATGACGAAGCCGGGTTTCGTGACACCATGTCCAGATTGCTGACCAAAAAAGGATTTGAGACCACCATCGCAGCCAGTGGTGAAGAAGCCATCGGCCTGATCAAAAAGAAACCCCAGGATGTGGTGGTCCTGGATGTTAAGATGAAAGGCATGGATGGTCACGCCGCCCTGGCCGAGATCAAGAAA
>JAHJRI010000150.1 GCA_018830885.1 bacterium
CCGACGGGTAGCATTTCAGTCCCAGGACCTCGTCGGCCTTGGGATTGATGGGGTAGATTGGCCCCTCGAAACCGCCCTGAATCAGGCTGTTCAGGGTCATGTATCCAAATTTCCGCTGGTCGCTGGACGCGCCGACCACCGCGATGGAACCGGCGTTGAAAATCCGGTTTAATTGATCATTTGTATTCATTTTGTAATCCGGTTCGATGATGAGTTCCATTTTGTAATGTCACAGTGATTCCAAACTCATATGAAAATAAACATTCCATGTTTCGGTCTACGGGTTACGCCAATAATTATCCATATGTTTTTCCCAGAATTGAGGCATCATGTCCCGGAAGCAGAAACTTCGGGCTGGAAACCATGCCAAGAATTCTGTATTGTGATTCATACCACGCATAGTGGTCGTATATCGTAACGAGAAAAGCCTGGGTCAGATAGTTTTTTACATCTGGATGCAATTTGGTCTTTGTACCGTCACGCCGGGTCCAATCATCCCAGTTCGGGTAAGCCAAAAAATAGGTATGAAACAGGTCCCCGGCAATGATATAGGTGCCTTCACGGGTGTTCACCCGCAGGCACTGACCGCCCCGGCTATGACCCGGGACGTGAAACAATTCCAACCCATCCAGGTACGCCAGATCACCCGCTACCCGTTGACAGGTCAACTTTTCCAATTCCGGAATGACTCTTTGGTCGTACACAGTCAGAAACTTCATTGAGGGCAGAGGGTCCACCATTTCTTTCCATTCCTGATCCTGAAAGACGTGTGTGGCCTGGGGAAAAAGGTGACAATTACCCGCATGGTCCCAATGAAAATGGGTATAGATGACTATGTCAATCTCTTCAGGAGCCACGCCTGCCTTATTCAAGGCCTCGCGGACATGCGTTTCATCACCTTCCGAAGGATTGCCGAAAGGGCTTTTATTGTCTATGAAAAAGCCATCCTTGACACCGGTGTCACAAAGGATTTTTCGTTTTCCGTCGGTTAAATAGAATCCAATCCAGGGGAACTCCCAATCTATCCGGCTTTCCGTTCTACCTGAAGTGAAACCATAGTAAAGCGGTTTGATGGTCCAATAATTCATAGCTTTTTCATGCTGGCTGTTTATACGTTATTTGAAACCTCCTGCTTCAAACCCTCCTACCCGGCCATCTTATGGGGGAGATAGGTTGAAAAAGAGGGGAAGATAATTAGGATGATCAAGGCGATGGTCATCATCAGGATCCAGGGGAAAACCCCCCTGAAAATCTCCTCAATGGTGATTGAATCACCGATACTGGCCTTCATGGCGAAAACGACCATACCGAAAGGCGGTGTAATCAGTCCCATTTCAATGGAAATAACTGAAATGACGGCAAACCAGTAAGGATCGAACCCCATAGATCTGACCACTGGATGAAAAAGCGGGATGGTCAGTATCAGGATGGAGACAGAGTCGATGACGGCACCCAGCAGAATATATACAGCAATCATCGCCAGGATGATAATGAAAGGCGGAAGATCGACTGTCGCAACCCATCCTGAAATGATAACCGGCAAGCCGCTGAAACTCAACATGCGCGAATACATGGTTGCACAGATAAACAGGAAGTAAAGACTGGCCATGGTAAAACCGGCATCAAGAATAATTCCCATTAACGATTTTTTACTAACCTTCCTCCGCAGTATACACATCAGAAATGTGGCAAAGGCCCCTATGGCGCCCGCTTCTGTCGGTGTAAACCAGCCGGCATAAATACCGCCAAGGGTAATGCCGATGATGAACACGAATTGCCAGGGCCTCAAGATGCTTTTCAGAATCATGCGAACACTTCTACTGGACAGGTCCGGTGGTCTACCGGCAATCTCCGGTCGAATCCTGACCATGACCATAATGCCGAGACAATAAATAACCATAAGCAGAAGACCCGGGAATACCCCCGCCACGAACAGTCTGCCGATGGACTCATCCACAAGCACACCGTAGACAATCATCAGGATGCTGGGTGGGATCAGCATCCCCAGAATAGAACTACCGGCCACCGTACCCAGGGCAAATTTACGGTCATATCCACGACTCTCCATCTGGGGCAGGGAGATCTTGCTGAAAATAGCCGCTGACGCTATACTGACGCCACAGATGGCTGCAAAAATGGCGTTGGCCAGCACAGTGGCGATGGCCAGACCGCCCTTTACCTTTACCATCAGAACATTGACGCCTCCATAAGCATCATCGGCTGCACCCGAAAGATTGGCAAACAGAGCCATCATGATAAACATGGGTACGACTGAAAGCGCATATTCCATCACGGCGTGATATGCCGATTCCCCAATGAGATTAAACGAGATTGAGATGTTACCTTCAATCCACCAGACGCCTAAAAATGACAGCGTCCCCAATGCCACGGCCAGATCAAATCCCACCAGCACGAGCGCCAGCAGGCAACCTATCATGAGTAATCCAATAATTATGGGGTCCATTCGAGTTAATTTTCCTGAGAAATCGAATCATTAGGTAACGTACCGCTTATGGTTTTCCGCAACAGCCTGAAAAAAAACCAGGCGACCAGCAGAGAACTGATCACAATGGTCGCGCGCACAGGCGCCATGGGAATCCGGACCGAACCTTCACCTTCGTATTCCCAGATCTGCCAGGCTTGAATCATCTTGTCCCAGGTCCCGATAAGGATTGCGATCATCAAGAGAAAGCCGAAAAGAAATCTGAAAATAGACAGGATATGTTGGAAACCTGGACCCATTTTTTTGACGAGAATATCCGAACGAATATGTTTCATTTTCACGGTCGCTTCAGGCAGGAGCAAAAAACAGATGTATACCAGGGAGACCTTGAGAAACTCTATAACTCCTGGTATTGGGTAGTTTGCGACCGCCCGGAGGAACACATCGCAGGTGGTAATGAACATCAGAAAGAACATCCAGACAGAACCCAGAACATGCAAACCGATCGAGAGATTGTCCGGCAATCGGGAAAGTTGTTTTAAAAACCGCATGGGTTGCCTCTATTTACAGAGAGAAAGGCACCACCCAGTCTTCGGTGCCCGTATCTCCCTGATCGTTTCATTAATCCAGTTCGTACTTGATTGGCCACGTGTATCCCGACCGCTCAGACTCTTCAATATAGGATTGAGCCAGCTGTTTTCCAGGAAGTCCCCTTTCATTGGCCTCCCTGACAAAATCTTTGGCCATGTCTTTGACCAGCATTAACCATTTCCCTCGCTCCTCATCAGAAAGGCTGAAAAACGTGACGCCTTTCTCCTGAAGTTTTCCATCACCTTCTCTTTTCAGTTTGGCCACCAGGGCAGGCACCGCCTCATTGTATCTGTCTGCCTCCTCCACAAAGATCTCCTGAACCTTAGGCGGCATTGAGTTCCACAGATCCAGGTTGATGGTCCAGCAGGGACCTGCCGGAACTGAAATTCCAACGCTGGTGGCATATTTTGCAACCTCATACAGCTTCGGGCCATAGGCATATGAAAGCGGCAACATAAATCCGTCAATCACCCCGGTCTGCAAAGACATGTACGCTTCGGCAGTGTTGGATTGAACAGCGACGGCACCGGTATTTTTAAGCCAGGGAATATTCGCTCCCAGGGCGCCTATTTTTTTACTCTTCAGGTCCGCCATGGTTTTAAAGGGGAATGTGGTGATCACGTCGTAGGCTTCATAGCTGATCACGGCCAGCCATTTCTGATTATATCTTTTGAATATATCCTGCAGGATCTTGTTCTTCCGGTACATAGTCAGGTTCACCCACGATCCGGCTTCCGAATCCCGGCTGCCAAAGGGGATTTTGTATCCGAAATTATTCAGAAACAACTTGGAGGACTCGGCCGGTGTAATGACCAGGCCCATTTTAAGAATGCCGCTTTCAACCGCTTCCAGTTCTTCACCCACTTTGGCGATTGCTCCGGCCCAGGCGCCTACAAACTCGATTTCATGACCGGTCTCAGTTTTAACGCGTTTCTGGATATTCACCAGGATATCATTCTTCCACATGGAGTGGATTTCATACAGATCAAGGTTATAGCCGGAACCGATGGTAATTCGATATGTCTTAGCCCATGCACTTTGAGAAGCAAACGTGAAGGACAACAATGCAGCAAAAACAAGAAAGAATTGGCGGTGTTTTTTCATGACAAGCTCCTTTTCCAGTCGTTAGAACGTCAAATTAAAAAAACCTGAATTAGCGGTGGGCGAAACGATGGTTTGTATGGGTAAAAGGATTACCCAGAGGTTAGAAGGAATTGTTGCTGAAACCTTCATAAAAATGATCCGATCAAAGGCTATGGCTTTTCCTTCTTATTGATTTGTTTAAACAGATCAATAAGACCCAGATAGTCTTTAAATTTCATATCTTTCTGGTGTTCGGTGGCCAGACTGACAATTTTATGGTGAAAACCGAATAAGTTGTTGACCAGTTTTTTGATTATTTTTTTGTTCCTGTTTTTGATTGCGTTATAGATATTTTCGTACTGTTTGTGGACATAATTGATATCGTCATCGCTGTATAACGCATAAGTGAGTAGTGTATACTGGGTCATCCGGCCCAGATAAAAACTGATCAATTCATATAAAATCACATTGTTACTAGCCCGCACCGTTGACAGCCAGAAGACCCGGCCCGCGAGAAAAAACTCCTGGCTGGTCTTATAGGCTTTCAAGGTGTCAAGACTCTTCCTGATCCTGTCCAGATCCTCCTCTGTCCTGTTTTCCGCAGCCAGTTCAAACGCCAGGATCGTATTGGTGGTGTGAACAATGAAGATTTGATCAATCTCTTCCCGGCTCATTTCATGTATGGTAATACTGCGGCTGTCGATGCTCAGCATTTTTTCCGCCTCCAATCGACGCACAGCTTCCCGGACCGGTTGGATACTGACGTTGTACTGCTTCGCTATCAACCGTAAATTGAGTTTGCTTCCCGGCGGTAAGTTCCCGGAGATAATATCTTCGAACAACGCCTTGTAAACCGAATCCTGCAGCGTGATACTTTTTTGTGCTTTATCCCCCATGCTCTCCGCCTTGACTGATGCCCGCTGATCCCTGATGGATGGATGATATTATTGTGATGCTATAATATTATCTATTGTGATTAATTTTAAAATTTTATTGTGATCACAATGGGACCCTATTTTTATTGGAAATGTTTGTCAAGGATTTTTTTCTTTAATCCAATAGAAATATAAATAGTTGTAATTATGCCTGTTATTTAATTTTGACCCAACCATCAGGAACATATCAAATCCCATGATGTGATTAATTTCCATGCCGTATTCTAATTCGGTTTTTATACCTGGATTCTGCAAGTATGATCCATACCGGGTGCAAATTTTGAACCGGGCACTCCTTAGCTTGGACGATCAAAAAAGAGAAAATCGAATTGAATGGCGTCCTACCGCAATTCCTATGACAAAGATTATAAATTTTGGTTTATTCGTTCATCTGGCATATAGGATTGTATCTGCTGACAGTAGGGAGGCAGAATGAACCGGCCATATCAACAAAACGTTAGACTATTTCAGAATGGCCGGCATCAAGCTGTCGGGATATCAAAGGATTTTGGTAACTGTTCACCACTTTTTTTGAGCAGACGCTGAGACCTGAATGTGCCATAAGAGATACCCGCATATTTTTGGTGCACCCACACCGGCATTCATCTTGACTAAGTCGTTAGTTTAGTTTAATCTGAATTCAGGTAAGATTGACAATCAACAGGAGCTGCGACAATGATTACGGTAAATACACACGAGGCGAAGACTCAGTTATCAAGGCTGCTGGCTCTGGTGCGTCATGGTGAGGAGGTGATCATCGCCAGATCCGGCAAACCAGTGGCACGTCTGGTACCGGTAAAGCAACATACCGTCAGACGTGAACCCGGAACAGATAAGGGTAAGGCACACGTGGCAGATGATTTCAATGGACCGCTTCCTGAGGAATTTCAAACGTTTTTCAAGTAAGATATGCCGACTGCAAGACGTTTTTTGATCGATACCCACTGCTGGTTATGGTGGCACATCAACCCGGAAAAACTGAGCGCTCGTGTATCCGGGTTGATTGAGGACGGCAGCTCCGACATTAGCTTTTCCGTTGTCAGTGCCTGGGAAATCGTCATTAAACATAGCCTGCAAAAGTTGGAACTTCCGATTCCCCCGCTTGAGTACATCCCCAAGAAACTGGAAATAAGCTATATGGATGTATTGCCGGTTCAATTGAGCCATGCATTACAGGTACAAAAGTTGCCTGATTATCACAAAGACCCATTTGATCGGCTTCTCATTGCCCAGGCAATGTCCGAAAAGTTTATCCTTATCACTGACGATAATCAAATCGGACGTTATGACGTTGATCTTATCTGGTAAGGATACTGTCATTTGCATCCGTGTGTGGTCAAAAAATTATTTTCCGCCAGCAATGTCCGGTTGCAATACACCATGACGCCAATTGACACCCAAAAACCAAATTCTATCCTCTCATTTTGACAAAATCAGATTTTCTGAATATCATAAATTCAGTTATTCATAATTATAAAGGGGATATAAAATGAGTGATGTTTCAATATCTGAAGTTTCACGAAATCTTGCCGACTTCATCAATCGTGTTGCATATAGGGGCGAGAGCTTTACTTTATTCAGAGGCAAGAAGCCTGTAGCGGAATTAAGGCCGGTACCCGCGGCCAAAAAACTCGGTGAACTTAAAAGTATTCTAAATTCATTTCCCAGACTATCTGAAAAAGAATCCGAATCATTTTTGAAGGATTTGGAAGAAATCAGGGCTACGGGAAATAAGGAATTGCTTGGAGATCCATGGGAATCCTAATCGACACAAATATTCTGATCAAAGCCGAAAAGGGCACGATAGTTCTCGATTCTTATATAGAAAAAAGAAAGGACGAGGATTTTTTCATTTCTGTTATAACTGCAAGTGAGCTTTTACATGGAGTGTGGCGAGCAGAAGATAACGCAATTCAAGCACGAAGAAGTGCTTTTGTGGAGGCCATTTTATCGTCGATTCCTGTATTGTCCATAGATTTGCCTACAGCCCGTTCCCACGCCCAACTGTGGGCAAGACTGCAGTCAGATGGACAAATGATTGGGGTCCATGATTCTTGGATTGCAGCCTCCTGTATTAACTATGGCCTCCTTCTTGTCACTGACAATACTAGAGAATTTGAACGAGTACCTGGTTTGCAAATTGAGCAGTGGACTTGACTGGTTTGAGCAAAAACCAAAATACCTTGAAAGCTGGGAAAACTTATTGGGTAATGGCTTCCCTGCCCTTTGTATCTTCCCTCTTGATACGAACGCCATTGTCGATGCGGAAGCCAGAGTGACGTCACCCCATGAGTTTTCGGATCAATTCGTCTGGAATCGTTCCCTCCTTTTTCAAACATTTGAAAACTTCTGCCCGAAACAGATTCTCAAGAGGCGAATCCGGGCTTTTGAGCCAGGACCGGGACAGGAGCGCTTCAGATTGAGCCGTTCAGGGAACGACATTGGGTCATGGCTTCCTATGTCACCATGACCGGGATGATCCGGTGTTCCATCACATCGATCAGGCCCTTGTCGGTCAGTCCCAGTTCCGGGACGGTGGGCAGAGAGACGAAGGAGAGTGTCATGAAAGGGGCGGGAAGATCCGATCCCATGGCAAGCACCAGCCGGTTCAGATCATCCATTTTCTCCATCACCGCAGCGGCCGGCAGGGGGCTCATCAGTCCGCCAATGGGCAACGGCAGTATCCCCTGGACCTTTCCCGCTGCCGTGGCGACAAAACCGCCCTGGTGTTCTTCCAGCGCTTTGACCGCCAGAAACATATCCTCATCGTTGGTGCCCACCACCACAATATTGTGATGATCATGGGAGACGGATGAGGCGATGGCGCCTGATTTCAGTTTAAAACCCCTGACCAGTGCCGACGCCACCTGCCCATTTTTACCATACCGTTCGACCACGCTGATTTTCAGGATATCACGAACCGTATCGGCAGAAAGCTGGTGATCGGTCACGGGCATTGTTTCGCGCGTCTCATGATTGATAATCTGGTCCGGATAGAGATTGATGATCCGAGCCGTCACCGCGTCCCCTTCGGCTGTTATTCTGAAGTCGGTTGGTTTGAAAGTCGGCGCGATCGTGACCGTTTTGTTCAAAAATTCAGGATAGTCTCCCTTCAGGGAGTTTAAGATACGGCCGTTTTCCGCCACCGGAATACCATCTTTAAAGACAGCCACCGGCTCGATTTTTTTCAGATCTCGAATCAACACCAGGTCTGCATAGCGACCGGGGGTGAGTGACCCCAGCTGATGATCCAGCCGAAAATGCCTGGCCGCATTCAGCGTGGCAATCTTGATGGCCTTGACCGGGGACAGCCCCAGCTCGATGGACCGTTGCACGTTATAGCTGATATGCCCTTCCCTGGCGATGTCATTGACATGCTTGTCGTCCGTGCAGAAAAGCAGATCCTCTGTGGGAAGGTTATGGCGGACCACCCCCTTGATCAGGGTATCCACGTTTCTTTCCGTGCTGCCTTCGCGGATCAGCGCTTTGATTCCCAGCCGCAGCCGCTCAAACAGCTCCTGGTAGGCCACGGATTCATGATCGTCGGACAAACCGGCGGCGGCGTAGGTGTTCAGCTGGTTCCAGCTCAGCCCGATGGCGTGACCGTTACAGATTTTCTGCCGCTTCTTTGCACTGAGTATTTTGATCAGATACGCGTCCTTCAGGTTCAGTACCTTCTCCGGGTCCAGTTCTCCCAGGGAGACGGCACATTCATTTCCCAGCAGCTCCTCGACCTCCTGGACACCCAGCACGCCTCCGGTCGTTTCCAACCCGGGTGCGGTCGGTACCCGGGAGGGAACCTCCATAAAGATGCGAAAGGGCAGCTCGGCATTGGCATGCAATAGGGCCCGCAGTCCTTTGATCCCCATGACGTTGGCGATTTCCATGGCGTCAACAAACAACGTCGTCGTGCCCCAGGGAACAATCACATCGGCCAGGGCCTCCGGGGTCAGCAGGGTGGTTTCGATATGCACATGGGTGTCCATGAAACCGGGCACAGCGATGTTGCCGCCACCGTCATACGTCTGAAGGGCATCGACCTTCCATGTTGGTGTGGAGGCGACAATCCTGCCGTTCTTGATCACCAGGCTGCCGGGATAGATGGTTTCCGTGTAGACATCCAGAATACGGATATTCTCGATGTGCATATCGGCTTTGACCGCCCCGGATGAAGCCCTGAGCTCCTCTTTTAAAGCACTGAGTCGGCTGTCCAATGGGTACTCCTTGAGATTGGGTTGGGCACAACAAAGGATGAGAATAAGACTCTTTATCCATCCGTGTCTGGTACAAACCTCTTTCAGGTTTGCCAGGTGCTATTCTCAAACAAACCAAACGGGTTTTGCAGATGGAGTCACGGGGTGTTTTCGAACACCGGGACGGGAGGTGCAGGGAAAAACCGACGCCGGGGATCCCGGGATTCAATCTTTCCCTGATTGAACAGAGGCTGCTGTGACAATGAAATCTTAGTGCTTGGCGCCTTTGGGGAGGCTGCCCTCAATACCTTTCACAAAATAGGTTATGTTGAGCATTTCCGCATCGGTGTGGTTTTTTCCCTCAGCCAGCATCAGTTCGCCCTTCTGATTGTAGATGGGGCCCTTGAAGACTTCCATCCCGCCGGCGAGGTCCTTCGTGGTTTGCTCAACCTTCTGCTTCACGGCTTCGGGGACCAGGGGACTTAAAGGCGCCAGTTTGACCAGGCCGGTTTCGATTCCCCACCAGTCCTGCCCGGATTTCCAGGTTCCGTTTTTAACCTGCTTGTAAACATGTTCGTAATAGATGCCCCAATCCCAGATCGTGGCTGTCAGATGGTTGTCGCCGACGAACTCGGTTTGATCGTTGTCGTTTCCGACCGAATAGAACCCTCTTTTTTTGGCGGCCTGGAGTGACGCCGGAGAATCCACGGTACTCATGATAATGTCACAGCCGTTGTCCATCAGGCTGTTGGCGGCTGAAATCTCCTTGGGTGGATCAAACCACTGGTTGATCCAGACCACCTCGACTTTTGCCGTGGGATTCACAGCCTGCACACCCAGGGTAAAGGCGTTGATATGGCGAATAATTTCGCTGATGGGGTGAGACCCCACGACACCGATCGTGTTTGTTTTCGTCATCGACCCGGCGATCATACCGGCCAGGTATTTTGCCTGATACATGCGGCCAAAATAGGTCCCCATGTTTTTGTTGGTCTTGAACCCGCCCAGATGCATAAACGTGGTCTTCGGGAACTCTTTTGCGGCCCTGAGGGTCGGGTCCATAAACCCGAAACTGGTGGTAAACACCAGATCATTGGTTCTGGCCAGTTTCCGAATGGTTCGATACCCATCCGCTTCGTTGACTTTTTCAACATAGGTCGTTTTCACACCCATACTTTCCAGGTGTTTTCTCCCCTTATCATGGGCAAATGTCCACCCACCATCGTCAGTCGGTCCGACATAGACAAAACCCACCTTGACGTCTTTCGACCAGGCAGTATTCACCATACAGAACATAACCACCACTAGAAATGCTAGAACTTTTGTCTTCATTGATTGCCTCATTAAATACAGTTGATTGCGGAACGAACCGATTCGGTATCGTCATTGGAAAAAAGCGAAACAGATGACTTACCAAGTGTTGTGAACACCGAAGAACCTTAGCAAAATATTTTGAATTGCTCAACGGGAATAACGAAAAGAAACCTGTTTGGCTCAGCCCTGGGTTTGATATTCCCCCGGCACTAATGTTTCTCGCCTTTAACGAACGTGAGACCCAGTGCTGCCGGCATCTGGGACACCCCTTTGATGTTGTAGCGAATCGTTGCCAGGGTTAGAACCAGAATGGTCAGAACATAGGGCAACATCTCCAGAAAGTAGGGGGACATTTTCACGCCCAGGAGCTGCAGACGCAGCTGGAGTGCCAGTGCAGCCCCGAACAGATACGCACCCAGGAGCGCTTTGCCGGGATGCCAGAAGGCAAAGATGACCAGCGCGACTGCAATCCAGCCCCTGCCTGCAGTCAGATTGTCCACCCAGAACGATGTCAGGACCAGTGGGAAATAGGCGCCACCAACGCCAATCAGCAAGCCGCCCACCCAGACAGCCATATACCGGTACTTTGTGACAGAGAGTCCGATGGAGTTGCTGACTTCAGGCGCTTCACCGGTTGAACGCAGATTCAGGCCGGTTCGGGTATAAAACAGCAGGTACCAGGTCAGGGCGACACAGAAAAAAGAGAAATAGACCAGACCGTCCTGTTGAAAGAGCACCCGTCCCAGCAGAGGGATGGAAGACAGAACGGGAACAGCGATGTCAGGCAGGGCCACAATTGACTTGCCGACATAGGGGGCACCGAACAGGCCGCTCAACCCGACCCCAAAAAGCCCCAGTGCCAGTCCGGAAGCAATCTGATTGGCCCTCAGCGATATGCAGACCAGGGCATGAATCAGGGCAACGGCCGCGCTGACCAGCGCCGCCGCTAAAACAGCCAGCCATGTCGAGTCATAGTTCAGTTTGACAACAAACGCGGTCAACGCTCCCACCAGCATCAATCCATCGATTCCCAGGTTCACCACCCCGGACCGCTCATTCACGACACCGCCCATGGTGGCAAAAAGCAATGGCGTCCCCATTTTTACCGAGGCGATGAATGTCAGGATAATAAATTCAACCCCAAAACCGTTCATTTTAAACCCACTTGAATTTCAGTTTATATGCGCCAAAAATCTCCAGACCCAGGACGCAGAACAGGATCATCCCCTGAAACAGGTCGATCATGGCTTTTGGCAGCCCATAGTTGATCTGCAGCAGTTCACCCCCCACAAAGACGATGGCCATAAAAAAGGTGTAGAAAACAATCCCCAGCGGATGATTCCTGGCCAGCCACGCAATAATGACACCGGTAAACCCGTAGCCCAGGGAAATATTCTGTCGCAGTCGGTGCTGAACACCTGTAATTTCAGTCATTCCTGCCAATCCCGCGATGGCCCCGCTGACCATCAGGATGATAATAATCAGGCGTTTGATATTGATTCCCGAGTAAAACCCTGCATCCGGATTGTCTCCGGTAATGGTAATCTGCACCCCGATATTGGTCTTTTTCAGGACAAAGTAGATGATGACAATAAGTGCGAGACCAAACAGAATCCCGATATGGACAGGGCTATCCCCGAATGTCGGCAGGTTCGCCGATGCAGCAAACTCCTCGGTAATGGGAAAATTCAATCCCTTGGGATCCCGCCAGGGTCCGAAAACAAAATAGTCCACCAGGCTGATGGCGATATAGTTCATCAACAGGGTGGTGATGATCTCATTCACATTGTACTGGGCTTTGAGAATCGCGGGAATCATCGCCCACAGGGCACCTGCAACCATTGCTGCGGCCATCATCATCGGTATGATGACTGCGCTCGAGGTTGTCGATCCATAATTCAAAGCGATCCAGGTGGTGATGACCGCACCGAAGTAGAGCTGTCCCTCAGCACCGATATTCCAGATCCGCATATTGGCGGCCAGCGCAACCGCAACTCCGGTCAGCAGCAAGGGGCTCATTTTGGTCAGCAGATCCTCCCAGCCGTATGACGTCATCAGGACTTCCGACACAATACTGCCATAGGCGGAAAACGGATTGGCATCCACCAGGGCCAGAAAAACACCCCCGATCACGACTGCAATCAGTATGGAAAGGAGGTTATAGCCGGTACGCGTGTAAAACGATGTGCGGAGCCTTTTTTCAAAAGAGACATATAGCATACAAGGGTTTGTTGGCAGTGGTGTTAACGATATGGGTCCCTGTTCATGACCGGGATTGGATGACAGGTTTATTTGCGAATACCCGTCATCAGCAGCCCGATTCTTTCAATGGTTGCTTCGGCGGTCGGCATGGTGTCAATGATGCGGCCGTTGTACATGACACAGATCCGATCCGACATCAACAACAATTCATCCAGATCCTCGGAAATCAACAGGACAGACAACCCTTCCTTTTTTGCTTTCCGGATGACCGCCTGAATATCCTGAGATGCATTGATATCCAGGCCCCTGATGGGCTGATTGGCCACCAGAAATTTAATCGGTCTGGATATCTCTCTCGAGAGAATCATTTTTTGAATATTTCCACCGGACAGATTTCCAACCAGGCTTTTTTCAGATGCCGCCCGGATATCGAACAGTTTCATTTTGCCACGGGCGTAATTAAACACGCTTTTCCAATTCAGGATGCGGGCATTGTAAAAACTCGGATTGTCGACATCCCGAATCAGGAAATTGTTGCCAATGGTCAGCCCCTTGGCGATGCCATATTTCTTCCTGTCCTCGGGAATATACCCCATTCCCATTTTAAGCATCTGGGTAACGGAAACCTGTTTAAATGGCTTCCCCTCAATGGTATAGGTTCCCGACGTAAACGGATGCAACCCCCCCAGCACCTTTGCCAACACCGTTTGTCCATTACCGGAAATTCCGGCCATGCCCAGTATCTCACCGGCCTTCAGTTCAAGATTGATGTTATCCAGCACCTGATGGCCCCGTTCATCCGTCGCACACACATTTTCGAGCTTGATGACCGGCGCATCACTGGCTGTCACCGGTTTTGCCACCAGAATGTCATGTTTCGGTTCGACCGTGCCCGACTTACCCGCAACCTGCCCCATCATTATTTTTGCGATCCCGGCCGCCGATGTATCCTTTTGATCCAGCACTGCAAGGACTTTTCCCCTGCCCAGAATGGTGATCCTAATCGAATGGGCCATAACCTCCTTCATTTTGTGGGAGATGAAGATCACGGATCGACCCGATTCCAGCATCCGGTCGATGATTTCAAACAGGGAATCGGATTCCTGCGGACTCAGGACAGCGGTCGGTTCGTCCAGAATCAGGATATTCGCCCCGCGGTACAGCACCTTCAGAATCTCAACCCGCTGCTGCTCTCCGACAGTGAGATCCTGTATCATCCTGGCCGGATCAACCATCAGTCCGTATTTTGAACTGAGGTCACTGATCTGGGCATGGATCTTCTTCATGTTCAGATGAAACCGCTGGGGAGTCCCCAGAATAATGTTTTCAGCCACCGTCATGTTCTTGATCAGCATAAAATGCTGATGAACCATCCCGATACCGCGCTCGATCGCCTGGCTGGGATCGGTAAACCGCACCTTCTCTCCGTTCAGAAACATCTCTCCGGCATCTGCCGGATACAATCCGGAAATCACATTCATCAACGTAGATTTCCCCGCTCCGTTTTCGCCCAGCAGGGTATGAATCTCTCCCTTATAGAGCGTAAAATCCACGTTTTCGTTGGCGATCACATCAGGGAAGATCTTGCTGATTCCCCGAAGCTCAAGAACAGGAATACTGGTTTCGTTTGCAGGTGTCATTTTGGATTCTGATCATTGAGAATAAATAAAGAGTAATACCGCTTAGTACCATAACCCTATTCATTCTGAACAGTCACAAAACAGTCACAAACGGGCCAAATTGAAACAGGTATCAAGCCAGGGGGCTACCCCGCGCAGGGTGGCGCATGGATGGCAGCCCTTTTGGAGACAGGTGGGATATCGGATCACAGGCAATTCTCTCTTGCCGGAAGCATATTTGATCAGCTGGATTTTGTCGGTTCACATTTCCGTGTCATGAGTGCGGTTTTGAAGACCGTAAATGGCATCTTACCAAATCTGGTTTTACCTCTTTTATATCTGAGTCCACTCCAATAAGCCAAAATATTGTCACCCTCGACTTGATCGGGGGTCCAGATGTATATGTTTTAACTGGATTCCTGTTTTCGCTGGAATGACGGTTGAGGGTGATTTTTGACTTTTCGGAGGGGACTCATATCTGTATTTATTGTATATTTGTTCTATTAACGTCCTTTCGATTCCTGTACTGGTTCTGTTCAATCCAAAGATTTTGGCTTGTCGAGGAACCCAAGCTGCCATGTATGCCAACGCCCCCTTTCTTTCATATTCATGTTCGACACGACCATAACGCCCAGGCCCAGGAACAAGTATCAGGTGCCATCCTGCGTCGTGTCTGAATGCGGGTCTTCTCATCGGAGGAGATCACAAAATCACGCCAGTTAAGGACCTCAAATGGGCTTTGCCTTGGCATGATAACCTTCCTTGTTTAAGAAAAATCATGTCATTTGTTTTTTGTTAGTACAAGCTTAATACGTCAACGTATTTAAGCCAGCAAGTACTTAGCCTGGTGTTAACCCCAAAAAATCATCCAGCTTCAAAATAGAATTGACTTTGTTTCTGTATCTGACTAGACTGACTAGTATCAATATAAAAAAGAGGTAATATGAGAACAATATGGAAATTACAGGACGCTAAGGCAAAATTTAGTCAGATTGTTGAAGATGCCTTAAAAATTGGTCCACAATTTGTGACTCGAAGAGGTCAAAAAGCTGTAGTCGTTGTATCAGTAGAGGAATACGAAAAATTAACTTCGAAAAAGCCAACATTAAAAGAATTTCTTTTAAAATGTCCAAAAATCGATGATGATTTCGAATTTGAAAGACAGAAAGATTATTCACGGAGTATTGAATTTTGAATTATTTATTGGATACTTGCGTAATATCGGAACTTGTAAAACCTTCTCCCAATGAAAAAGTTATTGATTGGTTAAAAAACATTCCCAATGAAAGGTTGTTTTTAAGTGTTGTAACAATAGGAGAAATACGCAAAGGATTAACAAAGCATCCAGAATCAAAAAAGAAAAATCTACTCACAAACTGGTTAAATACGCTTCTGGAAGATTATCAAACCAGAATTTACTCAATTGACCTGACTGTAGCGGAAAATTGGGGAATTATTCAGGGGAAAGCTGAAAAGGATGGCAATCAATTGGCATCCGTAGACAGTTTGATTGCCGCAGTAGCTTATACTTACAACTTGATCTTAGTAACAAGGAATGAAAGCGACTTTGTCGCAAGTAATGTCACAATATTCAATCCCTGGTCTAATAATCCGGGTTAATCGGGTAGCCGGGAGTTTTTCTCTCCCGGACAGGGTCACCGGAAGCAGTCGCCCAAAGGAACCTCCCTCTCAGGCCCTCTCAGAACCCAGCGTGAACCTATCAGACCACTGGTGGGGGCACTATGCATTTCGGTATATTATTATCCGCACAAACTCCGGACAATGGGTTATCGGTTCTTTTCGGCCAGCGATACAAAAGATGTCATTAGGGCCTATCACTGCTGGGGAGCGGATTTGTTAATCTGATTGAATGGCATATCTACCATCCGCCTGGTTGCAGCGGACTTTGGCAAGGCGCACCTGGTAAGCGACCGATTAGGTATCGATCCCCCTGTGCGACACAGTCAAGAGGCAGGAGTTTGGATTGCCTCAAGTCTTCCAGCTCTCGTAAAAGGTCTTGATTTGGAGGCTTCAATTGACCGGATAAAGCCATACAAGCCTATTTGACGTTTCATACCATCGTAATGCTGCTGTCAACGATACTGAACGAGGTTAAGAAGCAGCTCTCTGAAACCCTGATGATCCTTGAATGTTGTCCAGTCATTTGAGACAAGTTTCTTGACGACATTTTTTCAGCAGGGCTTATCGATCAGAAAGATTGCGGAGATGTCTGCTCAACTACTCATTTGGTGAGACATATTTTTGAAACTCGTCTAATTCCTGAGGATTTCCCATTACAGCCAGCAGGTCTTTTGTTGCAAAAACGTAGTCCGGATCCGGATTTGGAGAAACTTCTCTTCCGTGAATGACGCCGACAATGGAAACCCCCATTTCTTTTCTTATATTCAACGATTTTGGCGTATGTCCGATCAAGGGGCTTTTGTCTTCAACCAGAACCCAGGATAGCTCCAATAAATCAGTGGCTCTCCGCAGGTGAGACAGTATCCGATAGTCCTGATCAGCCTCTTGATCAGAATGATACACACCTTTTCTTATCTGGTTTGTGAACTGAAGGATTTTCATTGGTGGAATATTCAGATTCTGAAGCGCCTGCCGGGTCATTTCGAGACCGGCTTCAAATTCCGGCAGCACGATCTCACTGACCCCAATGTCATGAAGTGATCGCATCTGGTTTTCCTCGCCACATCGTGCGATAATATTAAAATCCGTATTCAGACTCCGGCAATGTTTTACGATGGTTTGCGTGACAATAATATCTGGTGTGGTAACCAGTATCAAGCGAGCATGAGCTATTGACGCTGCCTCCAGGACAATCGGGTGGCTGGCATCCCCGAATACAATGGGAATCTCGCTTTTCTTTAGTTTTTCTATCCTACGAAAGTCCAGTTCAATGATGATAAATGGGATGTTAAGATGTTTCAGAGCTTTTGCTATATTTTGGCCAACCCGCCCCCCACCGGTGATGACCACATGGTTGCGCAATCCGGATTCCGGTAAATTGATGGTTTGAATGGTCTCATCCTGGAAATAACGTTTCTGGAGACGGTATAGCGGTGCTGCCAACGCTGTAAGGAATGGCGTCAGTATCATGGTAATCACCGAAACTGAGAGTATCAGGGCGTACAGTTCTTGACTGATTGAATCGGTGTTTATGCCCACTCTTGCTAATACGAACGAAAACTCCCCTATTTGCGAAAGACCAAGGCCAACAGCAACCGGTATAATGTTGTAATATCCGAAGATCCGAACGAGAGCGCCAAATATCAGACTTTTTCCGACGATAATCAAAACCACGAGGAGCAACACTTCACCGATATGACCGATTAAAAACCACGGATCGATCAGCATTCCCACGGAAACGAAAAACACCAGACCAAAGATATCACGTAATGGGATGATATCGCTCAATGCTTGATGACTGTAGTCCGATTCGCTGATAACCATTCCTGCGACAAAGGCGCCAAAGGCAAACGACAGGCCTGATAAATAAGTCGCATATCCCACTCCCAAAGCGATGGCTGTTGTGGAGAGCAGAAACAGTTCCCTTGAATTCCAATTCACAACAAATCGCATGATAAGCGGTATAATTCTCGTTCCCGCTATAATCATTATCAAAATAAAAATCGCGGCCTTCAGTACCGCAAAGCCAAGGACCGGTAATCCTTTGTTTAAGTCCTGTATCAGTGGTAGTATGATCATCATCGGAATGATTGCCAGATCTTGAACAATCAGCATTCCAATCATGACCCGACTTGAAAGAGAACCTAGCAACCCCCGGTTCATCAGTGTTTTAAGAATGACCATGGTACTGGAAACAGAAATCAGAGCGCCAATCCAGACGGAAGAAGAAGAATCCCATCCCAACACCCTGCCAATCGTGTAACCATAGGCCAGGGTTAAGACCATTTGAATCGGTGTTCCAATTATAGCCACCCAGCGAACCGGTTTTAAATCGCCAAAAGAAAACTCAATCCCCAGTGCGAATAATAAGAGTGCAACACCGATTTC
Organism: bacterium; assembly: GCA_018830885.1. Taxonomy (GTDB): domain Bacteria; phylum SAR324; class SAR324; order XYD2-FULL-50-16; family XYD2-FULL-50-16; genus JAHJRI01. The sequence continues at coordinate 18,410 of JAHJRI010000150.1, forward strand.
GGCAAGAAGTTCGATATCATGAATTTCGCTGACCGTTACACCCCCGGTATATGGCCCTACCAGGAGTCCGGCGAAAATATACCCCAGAATGAGGGGTTGTTTGAAAAACTGTGCGATTGATCCCCCAATCAATGCGGCGACGATTATAATCGCAATATCTGCGGCAATTCCCATTTTGATTATTTGACCTATTGAGCAGGTTGGATAGCTCGACCTCGTGAAGTAAACGAAATCCCTTGTTGATATTGCGTGCCGATCATAATTGATTCAATGATCGGAGGATTGAGCAGTCTATCAGAACGCCATTTTACAATGAAATTTGCGCCCGATCCGCCACTTTTATCTTTATGCGGAACAATATAACGTAATGATTCCAAAGACTTTAAAACAACTGGCTGATCAAGGTACCGTTTCAGGTTTTTTCCTTGCGTATCATAATAATCTAATTCGGTAATCGTAAGATTATGATTTGGATCGATATTTCTAACACTGAGGGTTATTGTCAGCAGAAAAGGAATTTCTCTATTTCCACTGTAAATATGTGAATACGCTGGCACATAAACGGTCTGTCCTTTTGACAGTTCATCGCTTTTTTCAGCTGCAAACAGCAAAAAGGGTGATACAAAAATGAAACACATATATATCAAAAAATTCCTTAAAATAGAGCTTTTTTTCATATTTTCCCCTGATCGAAAATAGTTTTTTGAACATTTTTTCTCAATATGAATAATCACTAAACACGAACTTAATTCCTTTGGCTGTGAAGTTCAATTTAAACCCACAATAGTTGAATGGATAACCACAGCATTAGGTTTAATCGGATTAAACCTTACTAAATATTGGTAATGAGGCGGAAACTGAGTATTAAACGATCTGCTCTGCCATTCGGTTGCCTGTAGGATAATTTCAGAAAATCCAAGGAGTAAGAAGTGTTTGACTCCCGTTTGGCAGTCAAGCCGAAAACCCATGTCACTATTGATCCTCACCAGGTTCGAGTCCTGGTGGGGGCACCATACAATTCAAAGATAGCCTTTCAGGTTTAACGCGACTTCAGAAAACTCAGACAGTATTTTTTTGTCTTCAGTGATTAGCGGCAATCTGGTTTCTTTTGCCAAAGCAACATAACTGCAATCATATGCTGATAGCGAACATTCAGCTGTCAGATTAAGAACATCTGCAGCATCAGACAGTTTTCTCGATTCAACAATCTCACATGCTTTTTTATACAATTCTCTGCTTTGGTTAACATCTATTACAGATTTCCGTAGATACAAAGCCAATACACTTAAAAATTCATAATGCCACAAATAGGGTGCAATCCAACTTGTATCTTTTTCGAGCAAGTCGGTCGCAGATTGGTTGTATTTTTCATTAGGAATAAGCAAGTATGATATGATATTCGTATCAACAACAATCATAATCGTCCCTCCTCAACCCTCTTCTTTAAATCCTCCTGTGAAGGCTCGAATCCTTTCACATCAATACTCGAACGCAACTCTTTAATTTCATCTATTAGACGGTGAGCTGATTTTTTTCTTGTCATATATTCAGAAATTCCATGAATGATCTGACTGTTTACAGACCTTCTCTCTTGCTCTGCTAACTTCTTGATGTCCTGATATAATACATCAGGAATATCTCTGATTGTGATATTCGGCATATTTCCTCCTTTTTGATTACAACTATAGCCATCTTAATGCAACTAATAGTTATATTACAGAACTGATTGTTTTTTTGTCAACGATATCCCGGTAAGATATTCGATAGCATCAAGCGAACAACGAGGCCGTGATAGTCAGGGCTTATACGGTGAAAGTGCAGGGAAACTCAATTATTCGCAAAATGCCAACACCGGTTATCGGCTTTATCTCAACTATGTGAACATAGGTTTCGACTTTCGGGAAGTTGAGTCGACCTTCAAACAGTGAAGATTAACTCTTAATAGCAATTTAAATCAGACTATTGAGAGTAAGGGCAGAAATGAAGATTTCAGTCAATACACACCCAATCCACAATAATTTTCGGGGCTCGACACAAAACATCTATCATAACAAAGTATTTAGTGAGTAATCTCGTAGAGTTCCTAATCCTCAGCGCCAGGTTCGCGTCCGGGTGGGGGCACCATTTGATACATACCTACCGAATCCTCAACTAGAATTCCACAAGAAAACGATCAGATCTAGGAGAAAAAAATCGACTTGCGGTTGTGTATTATTTGATGTATAAATATATTTAAGATTATGCGAAAACAGGTTAACCATCTGGCTTCAGGAACCATATCATGTTTGAATGGGATGAAATCAAAAACCAGAAGAATCAAGAAAAACATGGCGTTTCGTTCCAGGAAGCCAAAAAGGCTTTTCTAGATCCTGAGAGAATTATTGTCGAGGATCTTGACCACAGCAAAGATGAACAACGATACTTCTGCATAGGGAAAGTGGGTGAGGGAGTTCTGACTGTTAGATTTACTTATCGGAGTGAGACAATCAGAATAATTGGTACCGGTTATTGGAGAAAGGGGAAAAAGCGATATGAAGAAGAAAATAAAATACACAGATGAACCGATGAATCTGGGCAAAACTGTAAAAGACTTCTTGCCTTCACCTGACGAACTTGCTTCCAAGGAAGCAACAGTCAGAGTGACAATCAACCTTAATAAGGATAGTGTCGATTTTTTTAAGGAAGAGGCAAAAAGATCCGGTATCCCATATCAAAAACTGATCAGGAAAGTCGTTGATCTTTATGCAGAGCACTATGTCTAACCGGCAATCCCGCATTAAATCCTTTGCACAGTTCTGAGTGGCCTCATACAATTCAAAATGAAGGTTTCGGCTTTCGGGAAATTGAATTGAACTTCATGCACCTCAAATAAGCACCAAAAGTCATTTTAAATCAGCTGTTTTCACTTAAGCCTGGATAAGAAGATCTCCTTCAATCCACAACAAATTTTCAATCAAGCACAAAACCTTCATAAAAACAAACTACCTGGAGATTATTTCGCAGGATTCCCAATCCTCAGCGTCAGGTTTGAGTCCTGGTGGGGGCACCATAAACTCCGTCATGTTTCACCAGCTATAAATTCCGCCACAAACACCACCAAGAGCTAAATAAAATGCGAACTTAAACCAAGCTTACTGGCAGATTGATAGAGGGTTTTATCACATGTGATTAATTCTGCATTAGAAGACCAGGAGCAGGCTAGATGCAATGCGTCAAGAGTTCGCAGGCTGCTTCTTTTTGACGAAATCCATTTCTCCGCCTGGTTGAAATGGCTTGTGGATACCGATTGCACAATATATAGACCCGCTTTAATATCATCAGAAAAAGCGTTTTCGATCAGGCTTGCTTCGGCCTCAGTTAATTCATTCATCCGCACCCAACGTGCAATGGCCGATGCAAATTCCACTCTGGTAAGACGACTGATTAACACTGGTGGAGGGACTTCCAATAAAAAACGCTGAACTTCGAGACTATTGGCTTCATTTCGATAATATGGAAGGAGGGCACTTGTATCAAAGTAGAATTTGTCAGCCACGTTCATCCCTCATTTTTCGGATGAGTTTCTTGGAAGATATTTGACTTGAAGAGATTTGTTCTCTGAACCTCGTTCGATCTGCGAATCGGATGCTGATATCTTCAGTTTCTACAGCGGTTAGCTGTGCTACTGGTTTTCCTCTCCGCGTAATGACAATATTTTCACCCGCACTCACTGCATCCAGCAGACTCCCTATTTTTTCCCGGGCTTCCCGAACAGATACTGTTTTCATTTATTTCCTTCAGTTATTAGACGAACGGATATCAGATTTTTAAGCCATGATTAATATGTACACGTAAGTTGCGTACACGTCAAGCGGCATAAACCTCTGGTTGCATCAAAAACATGTGGGCATGCGATCATAACCGCTTCGAGAGGTTATTTATTCAGAAAAACGCATGCCTCCATCCTTGGAGCTCCTGGAATCCATCCCTGGCTTCCAAGGTTGTCTGAACAAACAACCTCTTTCCGCTTACAGGTACCCACACTTATTTGGTGCACCCAAACTTCTACTCTGCCAGTTAATTTGAGGTTTTTGACTTTCGGGAAATAGAATCGACCTTCAGCTATGGGACACCAACACCAAATAGCATACGAAATCAATCCGTTTCGATAAAACATAAAAACGAAGGCTTCCGTCAATTCTCAGCTCTGGACACAAATAAACAATTAAAACAGTACGTTTAAATGGATAATTTGCAGGATTCCGAATCCTCAGGGCCAGGTCCGAGTCCTGGTAGGGGCACCATGCTCAAAGATGTTCATTTTGAATGCATTTCCAATATTAAATCAAAGTGTTTATCCTGATGCTCAATTTCAGTTTTATTTTCCAATCCGCACGAAGCGATCAAAATATCTGTTGAAGGAACAGTTATGCCTCGCTCTCTGCATTTCCTTGCTAGATTTCGAGCCAGGGACCACACTTCATCTGAGATTGGAAGCATGGTGATCTCTTCTGTCAAATCATTAAGAATCTCTCTTTCCGCATCGCCCCGTGCTCCATTCCAGAGTTCAAGTAATACCATATCACACCATGCCGCTCTTCCCGCCACAAGCAATACTTTTACTTTCTCTCGAATCCTGGTATTACCTGAAACTCGAAGAGCTTCTATCCAACAGGAAGTATCTATCAAAGTGAGTGATTGCATGCTATTCCGCCCTCATCTGATCCAGCTCGGTACCATCAATAAAGTTTTCAAATGTACCCAGTTTTTTTGAAAGTGCCAAAAGACGCTGTTGTTTATTGTAACTTTTAATAGCAGCGTTAATCGCATCCTTTTTTGTTTTGGCACCTGTAAATTCAATCAGTTGTTTTAATTCCTCATTCGGTATTTCGACGGTGGTTTTCATATTACAGCACCTTTTTGTTGGATAGTTCTGATCAATTATTGCTTATTTCATGTGCAATGTTGGAATACATATTTATACCTGATAGAATATATTTTTTATGATTATAGAATCTATGTCAATAATTTATTGAATACGTATTTAATTGATTATGATTCCGATTAGCCAGGAGTTCTATTTTCCCGATTCATCCTGGGTTCAATAAATAAATGCAATCTTGAAGGTTTCGGCTTTCGGGGAATAGAGTCGACCTTCAATCATTGAAAATCGACCCATAATAGCAATCTAGACCAACATGTTACAAGGAAGTGTCGAAATGAAGGTTTTCCGTTCTCTATAAAAAAACCAATTAAAACAAAGTTTTTAGAGTGTTATTTCGCAGGATTCCCAATCCTCAGCGCCAGGTTCGAGCCCTGGTGGGGCACACTGCAATGACCAACCCCGTAGCAATCTGCGGGGTATCGACCGTCACTCAGTTCTCAACATGGAAGCTTGTCAAGCTACTGAAGGTTCCGGTGCCTGAATTGTTGATGGCACCTGGAAGTGTCAGGAAACTGCCCGCTGTCATCAAAAAAAACAGTGTGTCCAAGGTACTGCTGGGGACGGATAAAGGCATCACAAGCACTGGTTTGATCAATGGTCTATGGAGGAACTGGAAAAAAGCGGTATTGATTGTACCGTGTTTGACGGGGTGAAGCCCAACCCGACCCTGGGGAATATCGAAACAGGCCTGCAGGTGTACCTGGAAAACGACTGCGACGGAATTATCGCTTTCGGTGGCGGGTCACCCAAGGAATGTGCCAAGATGATCGGAGCCAGGGCCAGCAATCCCAAAAAATCGACCCTGAAAATGCGCGGGCAGTTCAAAATTTCCAAGGTATTGCCCCCGCTTTTCGCGGTTCCCACAACAGCCGGAACCGGATCGGATGTCGGCGGCATGGAAGAAGCGGACGAGCCCGGACTATCCGGTCCCGACCCTGATGAACCAGACCCAGTGCGAAGCGTTGCTGCAGAAGCTGGTGTCGGACCCGGTAGAGAACTCCTGAGAAGCGCAACTGTCGGGAACAGTGACTCTCTAAAAAACGACTATTCTGCATTGTTTTGCAGTATAGTCTTGACTATTTCGCAAATTAGTGCAGAATAGTCGAAAAAGGAGTTGTATGAATCGTTTGCAAAAGGCCAATTTGCTGAAAGACCTGGATAAAAAGCTGGTGTTTCTAACAGGTCCGCGGCAGGTCGGAAAAACATGGCTGGCCCAATCCATTGCCGGGGAATTTACCAGACCGGTTTACCTGAACTATGACAACCTGAAAGATCGAAAGATCATCCAGGAGCAGGCATGGCTGGACGATACAGAACTGCTGGTTCTTGATGAACTGCACAAGATGCCGGAATGGAAAAACCATGTGAAGGGTATTTTTGATACGCGGCCCCCCGGGCTCAGAATGCTGGTAACCGGCAGTGCGCGCCTGGAATCATTTCGGCAGAGCGGCGATTCGCTGGCAGGACGTTTTTTCAGACATCGGTTAATGCCCCTGTCCCCTGCGGAACTTCATCAATTGGGTGAGGATGTTGATCTCAGTCGACTCATGGAGAGAGGGGGATTTCCAGAACCGTATCTGGCTGAAGTGGATATTGACGCTGATCGGTGGCGGATGCAGTACATCGACGGGTTGATTCGCAATGACATCTTGGATTTTGAAAGAATACATGATTTCAGGGCAATTCAACTGGTATTTGAACTGCTGAGATCCAGGGTCGGCTCTCCATTATCCTATCAGTCGATCTCCGAAGATGTTGGCGTTTCCCCGAACACCGTTAAGAAGTATATTCAAATCTTTGAATCCCTTTTCATTGTTTTTCGCATCACACCGCACGCCAGAAATATTGGCCGTTCGATCCTGAAAGAACCCAAACTATACTTTTATGATACCGGCCTTGTCGACGGGGACGAGGGGGTTCGATTTGAAAACCTTGTTGCCCTTTCCCTCCTGAAGCACATATTCGGTCTGAACGACTACCACGGGAAACCGTACATGTTACACTATCTGAGGACCAAGGATGGTGCAGAGGTTGATTTCTGTATCGTAAATGGCAGCAGGCCAGAACTGATGATCGAGGTGAAAAGATCGGAATCCAGGCCAAGCCGTTCTTTGGTGAACTTCCACCGGCGTTACCAGATACCTGCCATACAGCTGGTTCTTCACCTCAGGCAGGAGCGTCGGGATGCAGAGATTGAGATCCGAAAAGGAATCAACTTTCTCAGTAATCTGATCCTGTAGTGCTGTCAGCTGTAAGGAGCGATTCCCGTTTTCATCAGTGCGCAGACCCTGATGTGAAGCCCCGTGACGATGGATCACGCCCTGGCCCCATTCAGCCTGGTGATGATCCCGGTCATGCGACTTTCCGACAGGTTGCAGAAGAGCATGGCAACGAAGATCAGGGTGCGGATAACCACAGGTTAGGGATTTGTTCATCAGTGCGTCTTCAACAACCATTACTTAAACTTTTATGTGCAATTATGTTACAGGTTTAACTATGCAAATCAGTTTTTTCTCAGAGTCAGTCCTGGAGGCTCTCTTCTAATAAATCCTGCATGAGACTGTTTTGATATTTGAGCTTATCGATCAATTCTTTGTTCGTAAGTTTTTTTAGCTCAGCACATTGCTTTTCTAATTGTTCACCAGAAAACGTACCCATTCTTCTCAACATGGCTGGTCTTACCAAAGTGCTCTGATCAATACTTTCATTCTTTGTAACTATTCACCTGTATACGCCCCAAAGGTATTGTATTTCAAGAAACGCATGAATCCTCCTGGAGCTCCTGGAAGCCATCCATGGCTTCCAAGGTTCTTGAAACACAATACCTTCGGGGCTGAGCGAAAATCGAACTGAATAGATACCATTCTTTTATAA